>JBGVQH010000153.1:0-3179 GCA_045127475.1 Candidatus Scatosoma sp. | reverse complement strand
CAAGTAAAAAAAGCGCCGCTGGCGCAAAGGAGTAAATATATGTTTTTTTGGAATTTATTGACGTCGGCGTCCAACAGCCTTTCCAACAGCACCGGAGACACGAAAAACCTTTCGTTCTGGGATAAATACGGCATGATGATTTTGGTCGGTGCGTTTCTGGTATTGCTTATTTTGGGCATGGTTTGGAGTTCTCGCAAACGCAGAAAGCAAATGGAAGAACAGATGGAAAAAATCAGCTCGCTTGGGGCAGGCACGAAGATTGAAACGATTGGCGGCGTTTTCGGTACGATTGTAGAGATGAACAAAAAAGAGGGCACGTTCATTTTGGAAACGGGCTCTCAGCAGTTCGGTAAGACCTATCTCTGCTTTGATAGAAAGGCAATCGCGCGTATTATCGACGCGGTAGAAGTTCCCGTGGAAGAGGAACAGGAAGAGCCCGCAGAAGACGTTGCGCCCGAATTTGCTCCCGTTGCCGATAGCAAGGAAACGGAAGAAAAGAAAGACTAAACAACGGCATAAAATAAAGACGCCTCCGCATAGGATAACAGCGGAGGTGTTTTTTATGCAAAACGAAAGGCTGTACAGCGGCGTGTTTGCCGTAATTAAGGGCGTGTTGACGGCTCTTGTGATTTCCCTGTTGTTTTCTATTTTCTTTGCGGTAGTCCTGCGGGTTGCGCCCGTGCCCGACAAAGCGGTATACCCCGTCAATCAGACAATCAAGGTGTTGGCGGCGTTTTTAGGGGCTCTGTTTTTTGTGCGGGGTGAAAAGGGCTGGCGGAAAGGTTTGATAATCGGCGTGCTGTTTTTTGCCCTTTCCTACGTAGCTTTTTCCAGCGTGGGCGGTACGTTTGCCTTGTCCCCTTTGGTGATTGCCGAGATTGTTTTTACGACGCTGGGTGGCGTGATTGGCGGCGTAGTCGGGGTAAATTTGCGTCGCTAAATGCCATGGCGTCCGCGGGAATGCCAAAAAAAGCGTTGGGCGGCGGCGAAAAGCGGAAAAAAGTAGAAAAAACTACTTGCAATTTATAAAAAAGTGTATTATAATAGAACTATCAAAAATAACAACACCACATAGGAGGACGTTATGATTAAAACGATCGCGAAACCCGCAGATAAGAAAGTAACCGCTTGCGGCGAATGCAGAAGCACCTGTCAGTCCGCTTGCAAAACGAGCTGCACGGTAGGTAACCAGTCCTGCGAAAGAATTACGCGCGAAGAAAAAATCGAACGCAAATAATTCTTTGGCAACCGCGGCGATTGCCGCAAACAGAAAAATAATCGCAAAAAACGGCGTATTGGTTCAGTACGCCGTTTTTAACCGAGTAAGGATTTGTTTTTGTAAAAAAGGAAAGATACCGTGATACACGTATTTAATTACCGAGATAAAAATTACATATACGACGTAGGCAGTGGGGCTTTGCACGAGTGCGATAAGCCCACCGCCGACTATTTAAAAGCGAAAGAGTTGGGACAAGCCGTCGATATTACCTATATCACCGACGAACAGATTGCCGAAATCCTCTCCGACGTGGACGCTTTAAAGGCACAAGGCTTGCTCTTTAAGGACGAGGTTAAGGCGTATCCTGTAAAAAGTAACGAGGTCAAGGCACTCTGTATCCATATTTGCCACGATTGCAATTTCCGCTGTCGGTATTGCTTTGCCGACGAGGGGGCGTACCATTCTAAGCGCGAAAGCATGAGCTTTGAAACGGCAAAAGCGGCCGTGGATTTTCTCATTAAAAACAGTGGCAATAGAAAGGTCTTAGAAATGGACTTTTTCGGCGGCGAGCCCTTAATGAACCTCGACGTATTGAAAAAGACGGTTTATTACGCCAAGGAAGAGGGGGCGAAAGTTGGGAAGAAATTCCTGTTTACGACGACGACCAACGCGCTGCTTTTAAACGACGAAACCATTCAATTTTTCAACGAAGAAATGGAGAACGTGGTGCTGTCCTTGGACGGACGAAAAGAGGTGCACGACGCGATACGTACCACGATTAACGGCAAGGGCACGTTTGATTTAATCATTGACAAAATTAAGAAATTCATTTCTCTGCGCGGCACGAAAAGTTATTACGTGCGGGGTACGTTTACGGCGAAAAACCTCGATTTTGCAAAGGACGTTTTGTTTATTGCCGATCAGGGCGTAGACTCTATTTCGATGGAACCCGTGGTTACCGATATTGACGATTTGCAAATTAAAACGGAGCATATCCCCGCGATTAACGCCGAATACGAAAATTTGTGCGAGGCGTATTTGGAACGGCACAAAGACGGCGAGGGGTTCAATTTCTTCCATTTCAATATCGATTTGGAGGGTGGGCCCTGCCTTTCGAAAAGGGTATCGGCATGCGGGGCTGGCAACGAATATTTTTCGGTAACGCCTAACGGAGATTTGTATCCCTGCCACCAGTTTGCAGGCAACGAAAAGTTCCGCATGGGCAGCGTTTTTGAGGGGGTTACCCGTCAGGATACCAGAGAATTGTTTAAAAATTCCTGCTTATTTACCCGCAAAAAATGCGAGGATTGCTTTGCAAAGTTCATTTGTTCGGGCGGTTGCAGCGCGAACAACTACAATTTTAACGGCGACATTAACGAGCCGTACGAAGTTACTTGTGCTATGATGAAAAAGCGCGTGGAATGCGCAATGCATATTTTAGCAGAGAAAAAATTGTTAGCAAATAAGTAAAAAAGCGAAAATCGCAAGAAAATTTTCATAAAAAAGCAAAAAAATGTCGCGCACTCGTTGATAATTGTTGACGAGTGTGCTATAAATAATGTATAATAAATAAGTATTCATTGTAAAGTTCGGGGGAATCCCGAAATACACAGGAGGCTATTATGGGCAAAAAGAAATCGGTGGTGCTCATGACGTTGCTCACCATCGTAATTGCCGCGTTATGCGTAATCACGGCGTTCCCTGCTTTCCGTTTGCCTTGGAGTGCAAACAAAAAGAACAGCTGGAACCCCGCCGTTTTACAATTTGACGTGGGCAGGGACTTCGGGAGCGGTTATTACACCTATTACTATCCGAATGGCGTCATCACCGAAAACGAATATGAAACGAACGTGCGCGGTTATGAAGCGGCGTACGACGAAGCGGTAAGTAGCGGCGATCAAAAGGATATCGACGATGCGGCGGAAGCGCTCGAAGATTATAAAGCGGCGTATGCAAGCGT
>JBGVQH010000152.1:0-5932 GCA_045127475.1 Candidatus Scatosoma sp. | reverse complement strand
CGCAAGCCATACTTTTTCAAAACGGTATTCCTTGCCATCGATTGTAATCGTCGCACCCGTGGGCTTGTAATGAAACAGCAACCCCTTAATCGCAATCCCTGTATAATTGATTTTCTTGCCGGGGCGTTCTTCGCGGAGCTTATCCCCTACTTCGCAGCAATACCCGTCAATACCGTATCCCACGCCGTTTATAAAACGATAGGTTTCGCCCTTAACCGTAACGGTGGGCAAATTTTTAAGGTATTCGCTCATGGGCACGGGCTTACCGCCGTTATCCCCGACGTCGCGTAAAAAATCGTTACCGCTGCCACAGCCAAAAAAGGAAATGCTCGGCAGATTTTCAATCTCTTCGATATGGTTTGCAAAGCGGTTCAGCGTACCGTCGCCTCCACACAAAATAACCTCTGCCCCCTCATCCATACCAGCAAAAAACGCCTTGTAATCGTCAATTTCCGTTACGTTTTGATAGACAAGCTCGTTACCGCTTAAAACTTCATCCAGTTTTTTCGCCTCTTCCTCTCCGTGCTGATTGTCCGCCAACGGATTGTATAATACATAATATTTCACGCCACTTTTTCCTCCGTATTTCCTATAGATTTTTCAATATCTTCACGAACGCGCATACCGATTTCCGCCGTGCGCATGTCCTTAACCTGTTCCTTGTCAAGCAACGTAACAAACCGCAAATATACGTGCGTGCACCGCCATGGACATCTTCCGTGAATCTCGTTTGTCCCCACAACAGAGCATGCAACCAAGGGCACGTTCGCGCGTTGCGGAATTTTAAACATCGCGTTGTGGAACGGGAGCATCACCCCGTCCTTGGCACGCGTTCCCTCGGGATATACCCCGATAGAAACCTCATCACGCTTTATCAGCTCCACCGCCTTTTCCACCGTCTTTATCGCATTACGAGAATTTTCTCTATCGATTTCCAAGAAACAGCACCTGCGCGCCAAGCGTCCGAAAAAGGGAATCTTGAAATTAGAACGTTTGGATATAAACGCCAACCTTTCCTTGCGCAAAATCCGCCACGCAACGATAGAATCAAAGTTGGAAATATGATTCCCCACCAACACGAACCGCTCGTTTTGAGGCACGAGTTCCTGTCCCTCTACGTGAATTTTTACCCCCAGATACCACAGCACGAACGCCGTCAGCGAATCGAGCAAAAACCGATAAAATTTACTGTCCTTTTCATACTGCTTGTCTTTTACAAACAGACAGCACAACGCGATAAAAACGATATACAGCCCTAACGGAATACTGCATAAAATCACGGCGCACGTATGCAAAAAATTTTTCATTCGTTCTCCTCTTTCCCTTTGGAAATATATTTACAGAATGATTGTAACATATTTTTATGACAAAATGCAAACAGATTTCCATAAAAATTAGAGTTTTATATATTTTTGGGCAAATGAAAAGGCAAAGCAAAAACGCCCGACTATACACCGTCGGGCGTTTTGGCACGCTATCGTGTTAATTTTTCGCTTTTGCCGTATTTTTTACGTCGCTCTGCGAACCCGTAGGATTCAAAATACTGTACCCTACGTTGACAAGGTGGTCGGCAACACGCTCTAACCCCGCCACCGTGGACGAGAAGTAGGGGCTAATTTCTATCTTGCAATCCCCTGCCGCAAGGCGGGTGTAATGGCTATTCGTCAATTCGCGTTTCAAACCATCCACTTCGTTTTCAAGCGCGGTGAGCTCGGCAAGACGATTTTTATCTGCGCCGTCAAAAACCTCTGCCGCAATCTCAAACATGCGCAACACTTTTTCTTGCATGCCTTTTAATTCCGCCTGTGCCGTTTCCGAGAATGCAAGCTCTTTATTTTGCATTTCCGTCGCAATCTCACCAAAGTTTTCCGCGTGGTCGCCGATACGTTCCAAGTCGTTCAAGACGTGGAAGTACGCGCCGATACGCTTTTCACTGCGATTATCCACCAACGGGGACAGCTTGATTAAAAATTTCGTCAAAGCCTTATTGGTGAAATTAATCGCGCCCTCTCTTTCGGCAATTTCCGTTTCATATTCGCCTGCCACACCCGACATAGCCGCAAAGGATTTTTTCAAATTTTCCTTGGCAAGCTCCGCCATATATTCTACTTCCTTTTTTACCTGCATAATGGCAACGGGGGGCGTGGTTAAAAGGCGTTCGTCCACATATTTCAAACGGCGGTCTTCTTCGGGCGATTTTTTCTCCTTGATTATCAAGCAGGAATAGTTAACGAGTTGTTTTACGAACGGAATTAGCAAAAGTGTCGTTGATACGTTGAAGATTACGTGGAAGATAGACACGCGCATTTGCAAGGACATGGGATCGTTTCCAGGGAAGAACGAAACCAACAGTTTCACCGCGTAATCCTTGAATATCCAAATCAGAATGGTGAACAGCACCGTCCCGATGACGTTGAACGTGAAGTGGATAAGGGCTACGCGCTTGGCGTTGGTGTTTGCGCCTACCGAGGCAAGCAATGCCGTTACGCACGTACCGATATTTGCACCGAGCACGATAAAGAGCGCCAATTCCAAGGGCAAAACCCCTGTACCCACCATCGTAATTACGACGCCCGTTGCCGCGGACGAGCTCTGTATCAAAGCAGTAAAAACTACACCAATCAAAATTAAGAGCAACGGAAAGTCAACCTTTCTAAAAATTTTAATGAACATGTCTTCTACCAGTGCGTTACCGAACGCCTGTTCACTGCTCATGATATTAAGCCCTACGAAAATCAAGCCCAACCCGCAGAACAAATTTGCCAAAATTCTAACTTTTTCTTTCTTGAAAAAGCTCATCATGACGCCCACGAACGCGAGCAGATACATCGCCATATTGAAATAATCGTTTTTCAAGGATACGAGTACACCCGTAATCGTCGTACCGATATTCGCACCCATAATAATCGGGGTAGCTTGCATCAAGGTCATAACCCCCGCGTTTACCAAACCGATTACCATAACCGAAGTCGCCGAAGAGCTTTGAATAATCGCCGTTACCCCCGCGCCAACGCCAACCCCCGAAATACGATTGTTGCTGATTTTTCCAAGCAGCTTTTTCATGCCACTGCCCGCACTCTTTTCTAAAGCATCCCCCATGAAGTTCATACCCACGATAAAGATACCCACCCCTGCGAGCAACCATATCAAGCTTTGCACCAACTGCATAATTTCTTGTGTAGTCATTTTTCTCTCCTTATGTATATAATATTTGTTGTTTCTATCCTCTAAATACCCTTTTTGCAATAAAAAAGAGTATAGCGCCTATGACCGCCATACTCTGAATCCCTTTATAAAGAACGTCATTGTACGGCATCGCCGACAATGAGTTTCACAATCTTTTGCAAGCCTGACCGACACCCATCGACCACTCCGTTGGCTCGCTTAGCAACTCTGCCATTTGCTGTTCACTCATCATTTCCGTTTGTATTGTAACACAAATTTTTTTACTCTGTCAACTGTTTGAAAATAAAAATTTTTTGTGTTTTTTTGATAAAAAACCAAAAGATAATTTATTTTATTGATAATAAGATACACCGCTTTCTACTTGACAATTCCTGCAAAAATCGTCTATACTAATAGGGTGCTTATGAAAAAATCCTTAAAAGAGATAATTGCATATTTTACCCCCTTTGAACGGGTACTTTGGCTGTGCTCGGTAACCTTGATCACGGTGTCCTCTTGCTTGGGCAAAGATTTTTATCCTCTCAGCCTGATTGCCTCAATCCTTGGCGTAACTTCGCTGATTTTTATCGCCAAGGGGAATTTTGTCGGGCAAATTATGATTATGCTTTTCAGCATTTTATACGGGATTATTTCCATACGCGCCCGTTATTACGGTGAAATGATTACCTATTTGTGCATGAGCCTACCTGCCGCAGTTTTCGCCTGTATCAGCTGGCTGAAAAATCCGTCCAAACAGGGCAAGCACGAGGTGCAAATCGGGCGCTTATCCACGACAAAATGGTTGATTTGCGCGGGGCTGTCCGCCGTGGCAACCGTCCTTTTATTTTTCGTCTTACGGTATTTTAAAACAAATAACTTGCTTGTCAGCACTCTTTCCGTAACAACGAGTATGCTGGCGGCATCCTTACTCTTTTTCCGCAGCCCCTATTATGCGCTTGCTTACGTTGCCAACGACCTCGTTTTAATCGTGCTGTGGATTTCGGCAAGCGTACGCGATTTGTCTTATCTTCCCACCGTCGTATGCTTTACCACCTTTCTTTTCAACGATACGTACAGCTTTATCAACTGGAAACGTATGCAAAAACGCCAAACGCAAGCCTAAGCTTTCTCTTCAAAGAGCCGAATGAAAATTTCGGTTTTCTTTTTTGTCAAAACAAGAATACGTGTTTGATTTTTGACGGAGTATAACGCTTACTTTCCTTTACTCTGATTTTGTTTTTGATTTAGACAGATAATTACGAAGCGACATGGACGATAATGAGCAACTTACTTTTCGATATTTTCGCTTGCGGAAGAAAAAACTTCCCCGTGGCGAAACCGCTTGCCAAATTCCGTCTTTTATGCTATACTAAGCCTATGAAATACGATTATAAGGCACTTTATGAAAAAAACGCGGCGTTTTATCAATCTTCGCCCACTCGCCTAAAAGCTGTAAAATTGCTAAACGGCATTTTGACTTGGCTGTTCGCGGTGGCGTACGCAGCATTTTGGCTGTATGCCATCAAATCGGATAAGCTCCCTTTGCAAGAGCTGGTTTCGCCCTTTTTTGCCCCTGCCCTCGCTCTGATTTTTGTCAGCGCAATACGGCTGGGCGCAGACCGTCCCCGTCCCTATTCAAAAAACGGCGCAAATATCACGCCGCTAGTTGCGCGCGAGGACCGCGACGGAGATTCTTTCCCCAGCCGACATATCGCCTGTGCGGCGGCAATCGCGACGGTGTTTTTGTCCGTTCTGCCGATTATCGGCGTCCTGCTTTGGTTTTGCTGCTTTGCCCTTGCCTATATCCGCTTTTCTATCGGCGTACATTACCCGTCCGATTTGGCGGCAGGCATTCTCTTGGGCGCAGTGTGCGGTATCACCGTCTTTATGTAATCGTTCGTGAAAAATAGAAAACTCTCGGTTGCCCGAGAGTTTTTTCTTTTACAATTTTATCGCACCCTTTTCCAACAATGCGTCGGCAAGAATTGCTAAGCGTTGGGGGGACAGCGTTTCCCCGCGCGCCTTTTCCTCTACGCCCGCCGTCGCCAAAATTTCTTTTGCCTGTTCGCGGGTTAATTTAAAAAAATTGACCAAATTGTTTTCCAAGGTTTTTCTGCGGTTTAAGAAAGCACATTTTACCGTTTGGCGATAGGCGCGTTCGTCCTTCACCGCGATACGTCCCCGCTCAAATTCAATTTTTACCACCGCCGAATCAACGTTCGGTCGAGGGTAAAAAAGGTTGCGTGAAACCCGTTTTACCACCTTTGCGCTCCCCTTTAAAGCAATCGCCGCCGTGATAGAGCCATACTCGGGCGTGTTCTCCTTAGCACAAAAACGGTCGGCGACCTCTTCCTGCACCATAATCGAAAGCCCTTGCACCTTGTCGCTCTCTTCCAAAAGCTTGGTAACCAAAGGAGTTGTAATATAGTAAGGCAAATTTGCCACCACGGTATATTCTTCGATTTCCCGTTCGAACTCTTTTAAATTCAGCTTGTTAAAATCGCGGAAAATCACTTCCACGTTGTCAAGCCCTGCCAAGGTTTCCGCCAAAACAGGTTGCAAATCGCGGTCGATATCAAAGGCATACACCTTTTTTGCCGCCTCGGCAAGCGCACGCGTCAGTGTTCCGGCTCCGCAACCGATTTCCACTACCGTCGTGTTCTTGTCAATCCCCGACGCCTCGACGATGGATCTTAAAAGGTTGGCGTCGGAAATGAAGTTCTGTCCGAACTGTTTTTTGAATTTGAAGCCGTGCTTTTCCAACACG
>JBGVQH010000151.1:0-2493 GCA_045127475.1 Candidatus Scatosoma sp. | reverse complement strand
AAGAAAGCCTTTACCAAACGGAAAGCGGTCATTTCTTCCTCTACACCAACGGTGGTGCAGAAAGCAAATATGCAAAGGAAGACATTACCCGTATGGGCGCAGACAAAAAGGACGCTTGGCTGAAAGCGAACGCGTAAACTTTAAAAAAACAAATTAAAAACACCTTGCAACGCTCGGTTGCAAGGTGTTTTTTCATATTGCTAATATCAATATTTGGTCATACGGATTGATTTGATGACAATCGGTTCGTTGGGTACGCGGTACGTCGTTTCCACGTTCTTCGTCCCTACGATAGGGTCAAACGGGTCCTTGATTGCCTTTTTAGAGGTTACAAACCAGTCCTCATCTTCGTCCCCGATATAGTCAATAATCGCCTCTTCCAAATCTTCCAATCTATCGACATTGTTCAAGGTTGCAAAGGTACAATGGGAATTATTCATCGCGCTATTCGTAGCAATAAAGAACATGGACGTCGCACTGTTGGGGCTGTAATCTCTTTCAATAATTTCCCCTTTCGAGTTCTTTACCCATACCTTTCTACCCTCTGCGAGATCGCCTTTCGCGTGGTAATACATGGACAGCGAACCGTACTGCTGTTTTAAAGCATCTCTATTGTTGTCGCCAACCTTAAAGAGATTTTCACTAAATTCGCCGTATACACTCAGCAGCGGGTCTTCCATTTCCTTGTCTGCCCACACCGTCTGCGGGAAAGAACTAAAATTCTTGCTCGTCTGCACAAATTCGTAGTAATTTTTATATTCAAGGTTGCCGCCGTCGTATGAATACGCGCCCGTATACAATCTAGTATTGCCGGGTTGATAATCGTGGATACAAAGCCCGTCGTAATACTCATTTTCGACAAGCCAAATGAAATGGTTGACCGTCGCAGCCGTTTTGTCTTTATGCAGCTGATAATTCAATACGTATTCTTCACCGTTAAATTCCAAAATCATTTGTGCCTCGGGGTTGCCGTCGTCGCACGCCGTCAACGTGCCAAAACACCCGAATACACAAGTGAGCGCCAACGCGCCTGTCGTGATTTTCTTTACGATTTTCTTGAACATAATTCTTCTCTCCGTTGCAATTTCTTACAGTATTATTATAAGTGTTATTTTTCTTTCCGTCAAGCGCTTTTGGTAAATTTTTTCCTGATTTTTACCCGTTTTACACAATCCATTACAAAATTTGTCGTTTTTTTCTTGTACGCACATAAAAAAACAGCCCGTCCGATAGGACGAGCCGTTTTCTTTCGTAAAACCTTATTTAAGTTCAGCGGTAGCGCCAGCTTCCTTAAGCTTGTTAACGAGGTCTTCAGCGTCTGCCTTGGGTGCGTTTTCTTTGATAACGCCCATAGCTTCAACTGCTTTCTTCGCGTCAGCAAGACCAAGACCGGTAGCTTCCTTAACCACTTTGATAACAGCGATCTTGTTAGCGCCGATATCCTTAAGAACAACGTCGAATTCCGTCTTTTCTTCTTCTGCGGGAGCTGCTTCTGCTGCGCCACCTGCTGCGGGAGCTGCTGCAACTGCTGCGCTTACGCCGAATTCTGCTTCCAATGCTTTTACAAGTTCGTTCAATTCAAGAACGGTCATTGCTTTTACTTCTTCAATGAGTTTCTGTACATCCATGATTTTTTAATCCTCCGATTTTTAATAATGATTTTTTAATGATTTTAGGTAGTGCTCAATAATTAGTTGCTTTCTTTCGCCTTTGCGATCTGATCGAGAACGCCAACGAACTTGGAAAGCGACGACTGGAAGCAGCCGAGCATCTTTGCGATAAGAACTTCTTTCGAAGGGATCGCCGACAAAGCTTTTACGCCTTCTTTGTCAAGATACTTTTCTTCCACGTATGCGCATTTGGGAACGATTTTTTCCACAAGTGCAGGGTTTGCTTTGGTTTCCTTTGCGAAAATCGCTGCGCCGCTCGTTTCGTCCGAGCAGAATACCGTTGCGGTCGTACCGTTCAGGTCGTTGTCGAAATCGGTAATACCGAGATCGTTGAGCGCTTTTCTTACAAGGGTGTTCTTGTATACTTTGTATTCACAACCAGCTTCCTTAAATTTTCTTCTAAGGTCCGTTACTTCCAAAACGGTGAGCTTGTTGTAATCTGCGAAAACGATAGACTTGCTGCCCTGAATTTTCGCCTTGATTTCTTCTACGATAAGTTTTTTAGATTCTACGTTAGCCGACATAGTTACCTCCTTTAAGCGTTTCCGCCTGACATAAAAAATACCTTACACCGCAATCGGCATAAGGACGCAAATACTCTTTAAAAAGCTGTCGTATTCCTTAACCTCGGCGAGCGGTTTCCCTTCAAATCTTGCGATACTCACTTTCTGCGGCTGATTTTTACTATGCTATTATATCATCTCCGTCAAAGGCAGTCAACTGTTTTAACCGCCTTTGACGAAAATTTTTGTGTTTTTTTCCGAAAATTTCGGTTTGGTTTAAAACGGATAGTTGCAAGCAAGACGAGAAGGTCGCGAGGGAG
>JBGVQH010000150.1:0-10137 GCA_045127475.1 Candidatus Scatosoma sp. | reverse complement strand
GCAGGTTTGTATACGATATAAAGTTCTGCCCGAACTGCTTTTTAAAATGAAAGCCGTGCTTTTCCAAAACCAAACGAAGCTCTTGCATCTTTCTTACTCCCTTTTACAAAATTTTGCGTCCACGAATACCGTGAACGCAGACATGGGTGGGGTCTTTCCTCTGTTTTATTAGGAATCGGTGATATATTTGCGAACGTAGAGGGGGATTTTAATGCTTTCCGCCAAGCGTTTGCACGCCTCTACTTCCTCTTCGCCGATACAATCCACGATGGAAAAACGGCAATCTACGCCGTTCTTACGGCAACCTCTTGCAAATTCAATCAAGCCGGCAAAACCTGCTTCGCCAAATTGCGAACGGCAAATCGGCTGATATTTTTCCACGCAAGACGCATTGAGAGAAATATTCACAAAATCAATTTTGTCTTTCAAATCGGGCACAATATCCCGCTTGTTGATAAGGTTACCCTGTCCGTTGGTATTGAGGCGGGTTTTCATTCCCTTTCCGTGGAAATAATCACAAAGCGCAAGCATCTCTTCCACCTTATAGGTCGGCTCGCCAAAGCCGCAGAAAACGACCTCTTTAAAACGGGATAAATCCCCCAAGCCGTTTGCCGCCGCAATCACCTTTTCCGCCGTGGGGTCGCCGTGTCTAAGCCATAAATAATTGCCGTAATAGCTGCTACGCTCGTTTCTCACGCAGAAATCGCAACCGTTGGAGCATTTGTTGGTAAGGTTGATATACAGGTTACCGTCCAAGACGTACACGTAGGTATCCTTGCGGTTTTCTTCCTTTTTCTCGTTGCCTTTCCCGTTATTTTTGCCCTGCTGATTGTTTTGATTTTGGTTTTGCTTTTGCTGATTTTGGTTTTGTGGCTGCCCTTGCTTATTTTTATGCTTTTGCTTGCCCTGTCCTTGCGCATTTTGAGCGTTTTGGTTGTTTTGATTTTGCCCTTGCTGCTTTTGAGCGTTTTGCCCTTGATGATTTTGTCCCTGCTTGGGCTGATTTTGGGCGTTTTGTCCGCTCGTTTGACCGTTTTGCACCTGCGCGCCGTTTGCATTGTTGGGATTATTCCCGTGGTGCTTATGTCTATGCCGACGGCGTCTTCTGCCGCCGTTTGCGCCGCTTTCGTTCATTTGCTCGTTTTTGTTCTTATTTTCTTCCATAAGATTATTTCAACCTGAAGAACAGCGTTCTTGCGTTTGCAAGAATTTGTTCTTTCAGCTCCTTTTCGTTTTCACCGCGAAGTACCGCCATATTTTCCACGATATATTTCACGTTTTTCGGTTCGTTAGGGAACACCCCGCGAAAGGGCACGGGAGTCAAATACGGACAGTCCGTTTCCGACAAAATGCGCTGTTGCGGTAGGCGCTGAACACATTCTTGTACCTTTTTCGCATTCTTAAAAGTGGACGGCCCGCCAAAGGAAAAATACAACCCAAGCTCCATAAAATCCGTCAACATTTCCGCCGAGTACGAATAACAGTGCATCAACCCGCCCTTTTTCAGCAGGTTTTTATTTTCGGTTAAAATCTGCAAGGTTTCCTGCGCCGCGTCCCGACTGTGCAATACCACGGGCAATCCCATTTCGTCCGCTAAAACCATCTGACGGATAAACAAATCCCGTTGCGTTTCAGGCGCGGGATTATCGTCAAAATGATAATCCAGCCCGATTTCACCCACGGCAAGACATTTTTCGTCTTGACAAAGCACACGGAGCTTTTTCAAATCGCCGCCTTTATATTTATGCAATTCGCTGGGGTGAAAACCCGCCGTAAAATACACGCCGTCGTAACGCTTGGCAAGCTCCGCCGCCACCTGCGAAGATTGTAAATCAAACCCCGAACATACGATACGCCCCACACCGTTTTCACGGGCGCGATCGATAACGCCGTCCACCCCGCCGAGTTCTTCGTATTCTCCGCCTGTCAAATGACAATGAATATCAATATACATAGCCGTCTACTTGCTTAGCCGAGGTTTGCGCCGCTCTTGATATCCTTATCAGGAACGATAAGCGACAGCGTGCCGTCCTCGTCCTCCGCCGCCATAATCATACCCTCGGACAGGATACCGCATACCTTTCTGGGCGCAAGGTTGGTAACGAATACCACCTTTTTACCCACCATTTCTTCGGGCTTGTAATGCTTTGCAATTCCCGATACAATCGTACGAACCTCGTCGCCGAATTTTACCGTTTCTTTCAAGAGCTTATTCGACTTAGGAACGGGCTCGCAAGCGATAATTTCACCCACGCGCAGCTGTACCTTCATAAAATCGTCAAAGGAAATTTCAGGCACGGAGTTTTCTTCCGCCTCGTCCGCTTTCACTTCGGCAGGTTTTTCTTCTTTCTTTCCCGCAGGAGCGGTCTTTGCCAGCTCTGCCGCGTACGCCGCCGCCTGTTCTTGCTGGATTTTCTCAATTTCGGGCGCAAGCGCCTTATAATCAAGGCGAACAAACAAAGGCGGAATTGTCGTTACCGTTACGCTTTCACGCAAGCCAAATTCACCGCAGTCTGCAAGCGTTCTGCTCGTGCCACCGTACGCCGCCAAAATCTTTTCGCTGCTTTCAGGCATAAAGCTGTCCAACAGGGACGCACCAATTTGGATTGCCTCTGCCAGATTATACAAAACGTCGTTTAAACGCGCCTGCTTGCTCTCGTCCTTTGCCAACGCCCAAGGCATCGTTTCGTCGATATATTTGTTGGCTCTTCTAAACAGAGCAAACACTTCGGTAATCGCGTCCGCGATACGCAGTTCGTCCGCTTTCGCCTGTACCTTTGCCGCCGTAGCCGTTACCGTCGCCTTAAATTCTGCATCGGGATCTTCTTCGTTTACTGCCAAAGATTTTACCACCGTACCGCCGAAATATTTGTTAATCATGGCAATCGTACGGTTGACAAGGTTACCCAACACGTTGGCAAGCTCGGTATTGAATCGTTCGCAAACGAGTTCCCAAGTAATCTGTCCGTCGTTATCAAACGGCATTTCGTGGAGCACGAAATAACGCACCGCGTCCACGCCGAACAGGCGTGCCAAATCGTCCGCATAAATGACGTTTCCCTTGGACTTACTCATTTTGCCGTCGCCCTGCAACAGCCAAGGGTGCCCGAATACCTGTTTGGGCAGGGGTTCGCCCATTGCCATCAGGAAAATCGGCCAGTAAATGGTATGGAAACGCAAAATATCCTTACCAATCAGGTGCAAATCCGCGGGCCAGTATTTTTTATACTCTTCGCTGTGGTTGCCGTCCGCATCATATCCGATTCCTGTGATATAGTTGGTGAGCGCGTCCATCCATACGTATACGACGTGGCGGCTGTCAAAATCGACGGGAATCCCCCACGAGAACGAAGTACGCGAAACGCACAAATCCTGCAATCCTTTCAACAAGAAATTATTCATCATCTCGTTTTTACGGGAAACGGGCTGAATAAATTCGGGGTGAGTATTGATATGTTCAATAAGACGGTCGGCGTATTTGCCCATTTTGAAAAAGTATGCTTCTTCCTTCGCAGGCTTTACCTCTCTGCCACAATCGGGGCATTTGCCGTCTACAAGCTGACTTTCCGTCCAGAACGATTCGCAAGGGGTGCAATACATGCCCTCGTAATAGCCCTTATAAATATCCCCCTGGTCGTACAGCTTTTTAAAGATTTTCGAAACCTGTTTCACGTGATACTCGTCCGTCGTACGCATGAACTTGTCGTAAGAGGTATTGACGAGATCCCAAATACCTTTGATTTCCCCTGCGACGTTATCCACGAACGCCTGCGGCGTAATCCCTGCCGCCTGCGCCTTTTCCTGAATTTTTTGGCCGTGCTCATCCGTGCCCGTTTGGAAGAATACGTCGTAGCCTTCTTTTCTCTTAAAACGCGCAATCGCATCCGCCAAAATCGCCTCGTAGGTATTCCCGATATGGGGCTTACCCGAGGTATACGCAATCGCCGTCGTGATGTAATAAGGTTTCTTTGCCATAAAAAGCACTCCTTGTCTAACGCTTTATCGGCAATATTATAATACTTTTTTCTAAAAAAGTAAAACGTTTTGCGCAAGGCAGACGAAGATTATCGCGCAAATGTCTTGTATTGCGCCTTTTTCTGCCCGTGTTTTTACGCAAAAAGCCTTTCAAACCGTTGACAAAGCCCCCCAAAAGGGGTATAATAAAACCATCGACGGCAAAGGTGCCACAAGGTGTAAAACCCTGTTGCCCTTGCCTTTTTTCGTTTATTTACTTTCACCGTACGCGGCGAAAGGCACAAAAGGAGAACGCTATGAAAACGGTAACCGAATATTTCGGCTCTATGGTCTTTGACGACAAAGTGATGAAATCCATGCTCAGCGAGGAGATTTACAACACCTTAAAACGCACCATCAAGGACGGGCGCAGTTTGAATTTGTCCGTCGCAAACGAAGTGGCAAACGCCATGAAAGACTGGGCTATTTCGCTGGGGGCAACTCATTTCACGCATTGGTTCCAACCCATGACGGGCATCACCGCTGAAAAGCACGACAGCTTTATTTCCCCCGACAAGGACGGCAGGGTGATTATGGAATTTTCGGGCAAGGAGCTCGTGCGCGGCGAAACGGACGCGTCCTCTTTCCCCTCAGGCGGCTTGCGCGCGACCTTTGAGGCACGCGGCTATACCGCTTGGGACGCAACCTCCTACGCCTTTATCAAGGACGGGGTTTTGTGTATCCCCACCGCATTCTGTTCGTACAGCGGGGACGCGCTCGACCAAAAGACGCCGTTGCTCCGCTCCATGGAGGCAATCAACCGCCAGACGATGCGTATTTTAAAACTGTTCGGTAACGAGGAGGTAACCTCTGTAAAAACAACGGTCGGTCCTGAACAGGAATATTTCCTCGTCGATAAACAAATATTTAATAAGAGAAAAGACCTCGTATATACGGGGCGGACCTTGTTCGGCGCAGAGCCCCCCAAAGGGCAGGCGCTTGAAAGTCATTATTACGGCGTAATCAAACCCCGCGTGCAGGCGTTTATGAACGATTTAAACGAGGAGCTGTGGAAACTGGGCGTCCTTGCCAAGACCGAGCACAACGAGGCAGCGCCCGCACAGCACGAGCTTGCACCCATTTTTGCCACGACGAATATCGCGGCGGACCATAACCAGTTGACGATGGAAATCATGCAAAAACTGGCAAAGAAACACGACATGGTTTGCCTGTTGCACGAAAAACCTTTCGAGGGTGTAAACGGCAGCGGCAAGCACAACAACTGGTCGATTTCCACCAACACGGGCGTAAACCTGTTTGAACCGGGGGACACGCCGTCTGAAAACGCGCAATTCCTTTTATTCCTGTGCGCGGTTTTGAAAGCGGTAGACGATTATCAGGACTTACTCCGCATTTCCGTTGCCTCAGCAGGCAACGACCACCGTCTTGGCGCGCACGAAGCGCCCCCCGCCGTCGTTTCCGTGTTCTTGGGCGCCGAGCTGACGGAAATTTTGCAAGCGATTGAAAAAGACCAACCCTACGGCGCAAAAGAAAAAGAGCTGTTACGCGTGGGCGTACATACCATGCCGAAGTTCCCCAAGGACACGACGGACAGAAACCGTACCTCTCCTTTTGCTTTTACTGGTAATAAATTCGAATTCCGTATGCTCGGTTCATCGGCGTCGGTGTCCGCGCCCAACACTGTCATCAATACGGCGGTTGCGGAAATTTTAAAGCAGTTCGCAGACGAGTTGGAAAACGCAAGCAATTTTGAAACGGCTTTGCACGATTTGATTAAACGGGTAATTACCGCGCACAAGCGCATTATTTTCAACGGCAACGGCTATGACGATAAATGGCTTGCCGAGGCGAAAAAACGCGGACTTTTGAACCTGCGCACCACCCCCGACGCTCTGCCCCGCTTTGTGGACAAGAAAAACATAAAGCTTTTCACCGAGCATAAGGTATACACGCAACGCGAAATGCATTCCCGCTTGGATATTCAGCTGCAAAATTATTGCGCACTGGTTAATATCGAGGCAAAAACCATGGTGGAAATGGCAAAGAAAGAAATTTTGCCTGCCGCAAGCAAATACAGCCAGCTGCTTTCGGGTACGATTTTGTCCAAAAAATCGGTCGACAATCATTTGGATTGCACCTACGAAACGGAAATCTTGACGGAAATCTCCGCACGCATTGCCAACGCTTATAAATACGTGAAAAAGCTGGAAACGGCTCTTGCAAGCGCAAAGAAAGTGAGCAGCGTTGCCGCTCTGTCCGTTTACTATAAGGACAAGGTTTTGCCGATTATGGAAAAACTGCGCGGCGAAGCCGACGGGTTGGAAACCCTCGTTTCGGAAGAATACTGGCCCATTCCCACCTACGGCGATTTGATGTTCGGGGTATAAAAAACAAGAAAGGTACAGATATGTTTGACGTAAAAAAAACAACGGCGGACGCCGTACAATGGATACGCGATTGGTTTGAAACGAACGGTAAGGGCTGCAACGCCGTTATCGGGATTTCGGGCGGAAAGGATAGCAGCGTCGTTGCTGCGCTTTGCGTAGAGGCACTGGGGAAAGAGCGCGTAATCGGCGTACTGATGCCCAACGGCGAACAGCCCGATATCGACTGTTCTAAACAGCTCGTCGCGCACCTGGGTATCCCCTTTTACGTTTGCAATATCCAAAAAGCTGTGGACGGCGTAAAGCAATCTTTGATAGAAAGCGGCGTGGAGATTTCTCGCCAGACGCTTGTCAATCTTCCTCCCCGTATCCGCATGTCTACCCTGTACGCTCTGTCGCAATCAAAAAACGGCAGAGTGGCAAACACCTGTAATTTGTCCGAGGACTGGGTGGGGTATTCCACCCGTTACGGCGACGCGGCAGGCGATTTTGCTCCGCTTGGCAAACTGACCGTGCAAGAGGTAAAGGCAATCGGACGGCATTTGGGCTTGCCTGAAAATTTGGTGGACAAAGTCCCCTCTGACGGCTTGACGGACCGAACGGACGAGGACAACCTTGGGTTTACCTACGCGGTTTTGGATAAGTATATCCGCACGGGCGTATGCGAGGACGAAGATACGAAAGCGCGTATCGACCGCCTGCATACAATGAACGAATTTAAATTAAAACCCATACCCTGTTTTGAGTTTACACCGAAAAATTGATAATTTTGTCATCATAAAACCCCGACCGTTTCGGTCGGGGTTTTCTTGTTTTCTATTAAAGTAATGCGGGCAACTCCTTATCCCAGTTTGCCAAAATCTGTTCGCACAAAATAAGGCAACGCAAAAGGTGATACGGTCCTTTCCACATCGAGCCTTTTTGGTCGTGAGAAACCGTACCGTCGCGGTGCAGATACCCGTACCATTCGCCGTATTCCTTGTCCGAGAAATGGCTGAAAATATACTCGTGCAGTTTATCGTACCAAGCGGAATATTTCTCGTCGCCCGTGACCTTGTACGCCACCAACGTCGCAATTAAGGCTTCGTTGTGTACCCACCACAGTTTCATGTCATGTTCCAGCTGTTCACAAGGTCTGCCGTACACGTCGCGGAAATAATAAATACCGCCGTATGTTTCGTCCCAACCGATATCGAGCGACCAATCCAACATATTCAGCGCCTGTTTCATCAGGGTATCGTCCCCCGTTTGCAACGCCGCGTTCATCAAGAACCAAGAATTTTCAATCGTATGACCAGGGTTAATCGTGCGCCCTGCTGGGGTATCCAAAATACTCCCGTCCGTATATACCGTTTCCAAAACGCATTTCAACTCTTCTTTATAATGCAAATTCATCATATCGGCAACGATTTGTTTGATGACGTTATCATAATATTCATAATTGCCCGTGATACGGCGCAAGGTCTGCGCGGAGCTGACCAAAACCATCGGGTTTGCGTTGGAATGTAAGGGACGGATTGCCCCGTTTTCCTTCGGCGTAATCTTAAAAGGGTCGCAAGACGGGTCGCGGTACATATTCCACATGAAATCAAAATATTTTACCGCCAACGCTAAATCCTCGGGGTTTTTACGGAGCAAATAATATTCGGCAAAGCCTACCACCAAAAAGCTTTCCGAGAAGAAATAACGGCGTTTTCTAAGGGGCTGTCCGTCCCGCGTAACGGTAAAGAACATTCTGCCGTCCGTGTCAATACAATGCTCCTTGATAAATTTTGCACCCGAATCTGCAGCCTTTGCCCACGCCTCGTTTACACCGTATACGTTGCAGAGCTTGGAAAAGGTCCAAAGACATCTGCCTTGGAACCAAACGCTCTTGTCGTTGTTGTACGATTTTCCCTGTCTGTCAACGCTAGTGATAAACCCGCCGTATTCCTTGTCGATTAAATCGGAGTTCAGCCAAAAAGGCACGACGTCGTTAAAGAGCGTGTCATAATAAAAATTTCTAAGTTCGCTAACCGTTTGTTTCATACTATCTATCCTTTCGTTGTTTTTTTGCGTTGCACTAAGCTCAACGGCTTTTCCGTCTACAAACGCTACGAGTTTATTGTATCACTTTTTCTTTCTGCTGTCAAGAGTTCGGCAGAAAAACAATTTTGATTTTTTGCAGAAAATAACCTCTTGACTTTTTTATTTATGTGCGGTATGATAAAAGTAAGGAGAAACGCTTATGAGCTTTTACGAATGGAAAGTAGAGCAACGGGATTATTTTTATTTTAACCGTGTAAAGAAGGAAACGCAAACCCTGCCCCATTTTCACGGCGCGGTAGAGCTTTTGTTTTGCATAGATGGAAAACAACCCGTTTCTATCAGCGGGAAAACGTACACTTTGGAAAAGGGCGACGCTTGTTTTATCGACTGTTATACCGTGCACGCGCTCCCCTCGTCCGAGGCACAGCTGTACGCAATCGTCGGCGACGTGCACTTTTTCCAGCCCGTCTTTTCCGCATTCGGCGACGCCATTCCACCCTGCCTATTCCGTTTTGAAAAAACCGAATTTCTATCCCTTTTGTATACTTTATATCAGCAAAAAAAGACAAGCGAAGACGCGTCCACCCAAAGAAATCACGCTTTGGTAAAATTACTCCTTGCCGAGCTTTACGAAAGTGTTCCTTTTGCAAAACGCAAGGAAAATAAACAAAACGAATTGGTGGCAAAAATTTTACAATACGCTGCTGAACGTTATCAAGGCGACCTGTCGTTGGCAACGCTTGCAATACAATTCGGTTATTCACACACCTATCTTTCCCGCCTTTTACACCGCTACCTTGGCGTAAATTGGAATCTCTACGTCGGCAATATACGGGTCAGAGCCGCGCACACGCTGTTACAAAACGAAAAAAACACGTCCGTTTTGGATATTGCACTGTTCTGCGGTTTTGACAGCCTCAATACTTTTTATCGCGCGTATCGACGAATTTACGGAAATACACCCCTGAAAAAATGACAATCTTTGACAATAACTTGATAACCGTTGGATAGACCGTCCCGATTTTTTTGCCTTATAATGTAGGTGTAAAAAATCCAAGGACGGTATTTTTATGCAAAAAAACAAATTCACGGTTGCCATTATCGGCGTGGGCGGCAGAGGCGGTTACGCCTACGGAACGCTGATTGCACAACTTCCAAAGCAATTTGAAATCGTCGCGCTTTGCGATATCAACGAGCAAAAACTCTCGTATTTTTCCGAAAAATTCAAGGTCGCAAAAGAAAATTTATTTTTAGACGAAACGGTATTTTTTCAAAAAAAGCGCGCGGACGTTTTGATTATCGCCACGCAGGATAAGGACCACGTACGCCACGCGACGGCGGCGTTTACCCTCGGTTACGATATTCTGTTGGAAAAACCGATTACCGACAACCGACAAGAAATGGAAGATTTGCTTGCTCTGCAAAAGAAAACTGGCTGCAAAGCCCTCGTTTGCCACGTACTCCGTTACGCACCCGCTTTTATGAAAGCGGCGGAGCTTTTGGACGGCGGCATCATTGGGCGGCTGGTATCCGTCAACGCCCTCGAACAGGTGGGATATTTCCACCAAGCACAAGCCTACGTACGCGGATACTGGCGCAAAGCGGAAAATTCTACGCCCATGATTTTGGCAAAATGCTCGCACGATTTGGACCTTTTGCAATTTTACGCAAATTCCCCCTGCGAGAGCCTGTCCTCCGTCGGCGATTTGACCTATTTCAACGCGCAAAACGCACCCGAGGACAGCGCGGA
>JBGVQH010000149.1:0-2619 GCA_045127475.1 Candidatus Scatosoma sp. | reverse complement strand
GGTAAATCTACGACCCTTCGTATGATCGCAGGTTTGGAAGAAATTTCTAGCGGTGAACTTTACATCGACGGCAGACTCGTGAACGACGTTGTTCCCAAGGACAGAGATATCGCGATGGTATTCCAGAACTACGCGTTGTATCCCCACATGTCCGTATACGACAATATGGCGTTCGGTTTGAAACTCCGTAAAGTACCCAAGGAAATCATCGACCAAAAGGTTAAGGCTGCGGCTGAAATCCTCGGTATCACCGATTACCTTTCCAGAAAGCCGAAGGCATTGTCCGGTGGTCAAAGACAGCGTGTTGCGCTCGGTCGTACGATTGTTCGTGAACCCAAGGTATTCTTGCTCGACGAACCTTTGTCCAACTTGGACGCAAAGCTCCGTGCATCGATGAGAACGGAAATTTCCAAATTGCACGCACGTTTGGCTACGACGTTCATCTACGTAACGCACGACCAAATCGAGGCTATGACGATGGGTACGCGTATCGTTGTTATGAAAGACGGTTTCATGCAGCAGGTAGATACCCCTCAGAACCTTTACGATTATCCCGTAAACCTGTTCGTTGCAAGCTTTATCGGTACTCCTCAGATGAACTTCTTCAAGGAATCCACGCTCACCAGCGAAAAGGGTAAAATCTACGTGAACTTCACGGGCGGCAACAAGATTCTTTTGCCCAAGAGCATTGCAAGCAGAATTAAGAACGTCAACGAATATTTGGATACCGGTAAGAAAGTAACGCTTGGCGTTCGTCCCGAAGATATCCACCAGGATCAGGCGTTTATTGCACAGTCGCCGGATACCGTTGTAAAGGCACGTATCGACGTTGTTGAAAAGCTTGGTGCTGAAACGCAAGTTTACTGCGAATTGGACTACGAAGGCAAAGAATCGTCCATTATCGATAACACGTCGCAGATGATTGCAAAAATCTCCAGCCGTGCTACGGTTGCTTTGGGCGACATCGTAGAACTCGCATTCGACGCATTGCATATCCACATGTTCGACGGCGAAACGGAAGCATCGTTGCTTGAAAGAGATGAAAACTACGAAGTTATCGAAGAAAATGCAGAAGGTTCGGCATTCGTTCCTCCTACACCGCAGGAAATGCGCGCTCGTATCGATGCGGCTCGTATCGTAACGAAAGAAATGAAAGCGCAGGCTAGAAAAGACGCTCGTATGGAAAGAGCGGCTGCAAAAGCTGCGGCAAAAGCGGCTGCGGAAGTAGCGGAAGAAGCTCCCGTAGAAGAAGAAAAAACGGAAGAATAATTTTTAAATAAAAACAAAGAACGCACTCGTTGAAAAACGGGTGCGTTTTTTGCATAGAAAGAAAACACTCTTTAAGGTTTAGTTAGAGAGTGTTTTCTTCTAAGAGATATTCTAATGAAACGTCAAAAAAGTGGGCAATAGTAAGCAAAGTATCTAAATCGGGTTCACGACTGCCCAATTCCCAAAAACTAACGGTTTGGTTACATACGTTAAAAATTTCTCCTAATTGTCGTTGGGATAAACCTTTTGCAATGCGCAGTTCTTTTAATTGTTTACCAAATACGTTATTTTTCATAAGACAATTTTACTACAAAATGTAGGAAAACGCTTGACTTCCTACAAAATGTAGGATATAATAAAACTACTAAAATTTCAGGAGGTGCATTTATGCAAAAGGTAAAAAAGGTACTGCCGTTTATTGCGGCAGGGTTGGCATTGTTGGCAATCATTTTCTTGGCATTGCCCGCGATTAACGACGGAGATGAATCGGCAAAAGGCTTTGCACTCATTTTCGGCGGTGACATGATAGAAGGGGACGGAGGCTTTGAGGAAAAGTTTGCGTATTTTGGCTTTTCCTTTGTCAACTTTCTTGCGTTTTTGTTTGTGATAGGTGGCGCGGTTTTGGTACTTATCGGTGTAAAAAATGAAAACAAAGCCCTTAAAATCGTCGCAGCGATTTTGTTTATCGTCGCCGCGGTTCTGTTCTTCTGTATGCTCCGTAATTTTGCCTTTGATAAGTCGGCGGAAATCTTTGAAGATTATGTGGCGGAAGACTTTAAATTTGAAAAAGAATGGCTTATCGAATATATGGGACTTGGCGCAGGGGCGATTTTACCCGCGATTTGTTCGATCCTTGCAGGTGTGGCGGCTTTACTACCCGTATTTTTGCCTGACGAAAAATAAAATTCTCAAATAATATAGAAAGGCACGTCCAAAAGGGCGTGTTTTTCTATGCCAAAATTTAGGCGGCGAGGGGCTTAAATAGGCGCACGGCAAGCGCCGTCATATCGTCTTTTGCTTTGCCGCCGTAGGCGCGTAAGGCACTTTCTAACAGGCAGTCGGCAAGCTCTTGCGGGTTGCTCGTTGGGATAGAGCGCAAAACCTCGTACAAATCGGACGCCGAACCGAACGCGTCGGCAATCCCGTCGCTTAAAAAGAGCAAAATATCGTTTTCTTGTAATTGATACCGCGCCGTATCGGGGTGTAAGGCGTCCAAAATGCCCATGGGCAACGAGTGCGTTTCTAAAACTTTGACGGTGTTCCCCGATAGGATAAAACCGAGCGGAGAGCCTATTTTTATGACGTCTGCAATACCGTCGCCAAGGTCTACAACGGCAATATCTACACAGG
>JBGVQH010000148.1:0-2980 GCA_045127475.1 Candidatus Scatosoma sp. | reverse complement strand
TGCCTTCCGAAATCAGCGTTTGTGCGTGTAAAATTTTTTTCTTATTAATATATTTCTTACAGGAAATTTGCAATTTTTCGACAAAAGCCCGATCGACGGACGACTTGCTGATAAAGAAATTCTCGGCAAGAATTTGTGCGTTTAAGGGTTCTTCGATATGCTCGTTGATAAAATCGATCATCTCGTCCATGCGGGTATGCGGCTGGTGGAAATCTTCTTGGGTTTTCGGCAGATATTTCAAATTCATTAAAATTGAACGCAAAGATAACTCTTTTAACTGCTCGAAATCCTCGGCAGAGTATATCGGTTCGCATGTTTTTAACGTGGCAAACGCGTTTGCGATTAGGCTGTCCCGTTCGATATGATAAACGGGATTGGTGTTTTTTAACGTTTCGATCTCTTCCGCGGACAAAACACGCCGTTGAAAATTGAAAACGTACCGCGCGTAAGGCATAGAGGAAAGCACGCACAACTTGTGATATTGCGCGGGGTGAATGATCAGCAGGTCGTTTTTACGTAACTGAAATACCTTGTTGTCGATATTAAAACTGGCGTTACCGCTGTGAAAAAGCAAGAGCTCGTATTCGTTGTGGAAATGACAAAAAAAGTCTGCTGGAACAGGGGATTTTTCGTAAAGATAGTCAAAACGGGTAAGCTCTTCGTGGGGAAAGAATATGCCTTTCATATCAAGAAACTCCTTACAAGGTTTGTAAAAGCAGTATAACACGGAAAGAATAAGAATGCAATATATTTTATCAAAATTGTTAAAAACTTTTTATTTTTATTAAAAATGTGGCGCATTACAAAAGCTACTATCCAAGCTTGGAAGAAAGGAATTTTCACAAAAGGCATAGGCAAAAATAAAGAAAAATGCAATAAAAATGTGGGAATTTTGCTATTTACTTGTTATTTTTCTTGTGTTAGAATAAAGAAAAAAATTGAACTTTATAAAAACAAACAAAAGGAAAAAGAAAACAATGAAAATGAATGCAATCATCAAGCCTGCCCGTGAAAAGGGTTTGGAGCTGGTACAAAAGGAAGTGCCGAAAATTGAATTCGGTGAGGCATTGGTTAAAATCCATTACACGGCAATTTGCGGAACGGACGTACATATTTACGACTGGAATGAGTGGGCGCAAAAGACAATCAATCCGCCCATGACGATCGGGCATGAATTTGTGGGCGAGATCGTGGAGATAAAAGGCGCAACAGACAATTTCAAGGTCGGAGACATTGTATCGGCGGAAGGGCACGTGGTATGCGGAAAATGCCGTAATTGCCGTGCAGGAAGAAAACACCTTTGCCCGAACACGGTAGGGATTGGTGTAAACCGTGACGGTATATTTGCAGAGTACGCGCGTATTCCCATTTCCAATTTGTGGCTTTGTGATACGAAGGCAATTCCTGAGAAGATGTATTCTATTTTCGACCCGCTTGGAAACGCTACGCATACGGCGCTTAAATTCGGTATGGTTGGCGAGGACGTGCTGATCACGGGGGCGGGGCCGATCGGTATTATGGCAGCGGCAATCTGCCGCCACGTAGGGGCAAAAAACGTTGTTTTGACCGACATCAGCGATTACAGGCTAGAGCTTGCCAAGCAAGTCTGTCCGTCTATCGTTACGGTAAACACCAAAGAAAAACGCATTAAAGACGTGCAACACGAGATCTCTATGTTAGAAGGCTTTGACATCGGTCTGGAAATGAGCGGTAGCCCGATTGCATTTAACGAGATGATCGACAATATGATCATGGGCGGTAAAATCGCGATGCTCGGGGTGCAGGGGAATAATACGACGATTGATTGGAATAAGGTCATTTTTAATATGTTGACCATTCAAGGAATTTACGGAAGAGAAGTATTTGAGACGTGGCACAAGATGACTTCTATGCTCAAATCGGGGCTGGATATTTCCAAAATTATCACTGCAGAGTTGGACTATAAAGACTTTGAAAAGGGTTTTGAAATGATGCACAGTGGAAAATCGGGCAAGGTCATTTTAGATTGGACGAAATAAGGAGTATAACGATGATCGATAAAAAATATTTTCAAGACATTTTAGACGATATCAAGGCAAGCGGGCTTTGGAAGGAAGAACGTATCATTACCACGCCGCAGAGCGCGTGCATCGACACGATGAAGGCAGACGGGGTACTCAATTTTTGCGCAAACAATTATTTGGGGCTTTCTAATAACGAAGAACTGAAAAAAGCAGCGATTGAAAGCTATGAAAAATACGGATACGGTATGTCCAGCGTACGTTTTATTTGCGGTACGCAAACCGTCCATAAGGATCTGGAAAACGCCATTTCTAAGTTTTTGGGGACGGAAGATACCATTTTGTACAGCAGCTGTTTCGACGCGAACGGCGGTTTGTTTGAAACGATCACGACGAAAGAGGACGCAATCATCTCCGACGAACTCAACCATGCAAGTATCATCGACGGTGTGCGTCTTTCTAAGGCGACAAAATACCGTTATAAGAACAACGACATGGAAGATTTGGAAACAAAGCTAAAAGAAGCGGATACAAACGGTGCGAAACATAAGGTAATCGTGACCGACGGCGTGTTCTCCATGGACGGCATTATCGCCAACCTGAAAGGTGTATGTGATTTGGCGGAAAAATATAATGCACTCGTGGTGGTGGACGACAGCCACGCAACGGGTTTTGTCGGCGATACGGGCAGAGGCACGGCGGAATATTGCGGTGTGCAAGGCAGAGTGGATATTATTACGGGTACGTTTGGGAAAGCGCTCGGCGGTGCAAGCGGCGGTTTTACCAGCGGCAGAAAGGAAATTATCGATTTGCTCCGTCAAAGAAGTAGACCGTATTTGTTCTCCAACACGGTAGCGCCTGCGATTTGCGCAACGACGCTTAAAGTACTCGAAATGATAGAAAACGACACTTCTTTGCGTGATAAAGTTATGGAAAACGCTAAATATTTCCGTAGTGAAATGGAAAAGAATGGCTTTGAC
>JBGVQH010000147.1:0-3995 GCA_045127475.1 Candidatus Scatosoma sp. | reverse complement strand
TTCCATTTCCATCTGCCGAACGACCGCCGCGCGCGCCTCGAATTTTTCTTCCATGTCCTGTTTAAATTCATTGACGAGCTTACCGAACGTCGGTCTGTCTTCCTTGGCAAGGTCTTTCATGCCGCTCATAATGCCTTTGAGTTCCGTTTGGAACTTTACTTTCAACTCGTAAAGTGCCCTGCCCGTTTCCGTCTGCGCCATTGCCGCGGTAATGTCCGCGCGCAACGCCTCGATTTTTTCTTTCATATTGTTCCTCCGATGGTTGTTCACCACGTTTTTATTTTTACAAAGTTTTTTGGGCGGCAAAGAAAAACGCCCTGCGCGCCTATCGACGCGCAGGGCGACCCAAGTCCGCTGTACCACCTGCTTTCACGTGCGCATCTTTACGCACGCCTTCTTTCGCGCTCTAACGCCGCGCTTTACGTTTCTTCCTACCCCTATTAAACAGGCTCAAAAGAACAGCTCCAAAGTGAAAGGGAATTGTTTGCCTACCTACGCGCCTTTCAGCCTACGGACGCGCTCTCTTCTCGGTCGGTTTGATAAACAAAACCCGCTTTTTCATCGCCTTTATTGAACTTTTCTTTTATTATAGACTTTTTCCGCGAAAAAGTCAACAAATTTTTAGTCGTTCTTTTTCAAAAGATCGCGAATTTCTTCCAACAAACGAGTATTTGCCATTGCTTTTTCTTCTGCAATACGCGCCTCTTCTGCTGCCTTTGCCGCAGCCTCTTCCGCCGCTTTTGCCTCAGCCGCTGCTTTTTCTTCCGCCGCGTCCATAATCTGCTGTGCGTAAATTGCACGCGCCGTTTCCATGGATACGCTTTGCGTCTTTGCAATTTTCTTAATTTCCTTTCTTTCGTTTCTTGCAAGCTTTACGTTGGAAATCAAGCCGTCACGGTTTTCATTGAATTTATTGATTGTACGAATAATCATAAAGAGAACGAACGCAACAATAAGGAAATTGATCACAGCACTAATAATCCCACCCCAATCAATATAGAGCGACTTATCCATATCAATAACATATCTAATTCCTTGCAACTCTTCACCTGCAGCACTCAAATAGGTATACGTCTCACTCTTGTACACTCTACTAAGGAACGTAACTGCTCCTTCTAAGCCTTTGCCATTGAAGATTAAAGCCATAACCTTGTTAATCAAAGGCTTTAAAGCACCATTACTAAGCGCCGTTACGATTGCAGTAAAAGCACTACCTATAATAACGCCGACAGCCATGTCAAGCACGTTACCGCGGGTAATGAATTTTTTAAATTCGCCGAAAAATCTCTTGATTGCACCAGGTTTTTTTTCCATAGTACGTTACCCCTTTCTCCTAAATTTTTCTTGTAGTCATTATTATACTATCCACGGTGTATTTTGTCAAGAAAAAAACAAGCCAAAAGTCGTTTTTTACGCGCCTTTTGGCTTGCCTTTCCTCGTTTATAATCGCTTTTATTGTACCAAAGCGCAATTTTCAGCAGATTTTTTCATCAATTTTTCCACGTTTTCCATATCTTCACCCACTTCTTTTAGCATCGCGGAAAGCTCGTGTTTCGTTTCTTGGCATTTTGCCAACGCCAGCCTTGCGCTATATTCGCGCAGTAACGTCTTTTCCAGATAATATACGTCTTTTAAGCTATCCGTTTCATTGAGCGTAATTTCCCGTTTTTCTAATTTCATTTCGACACGTCTTGCCCCTTTTCCTCTTTTTTCGATTTTCCAAACGCCAATTTTTCCAGCCGTTCTCTGCGCTGTGTATGCCTATCGGATAAGCTTTCCATTTCCTTTGCCAAGGCTTGCTCGGTAAGAAGGCGGGAATAGATTTTCGTTTTCTTTTCCGCCAAATCCTCAATCTCTGCCAACGTTTTGATAAGTTCCGTTTCCCTTGGCGTTTTTTCCTTAATCTCTTCCATAAAAAACACCCCCGTAACCACAGTTTTTGCCGTTTCGGGGGATTTTATACACTATTTATTTTTTACTTTTTTCGCGCCCTTTTTCGTTGGATTTTTGCCGTAATCGCAATACGTCCTTAGGGTGCAGTGTTCACAGTTGGGTTTTTGCGAGTGGCAAACCTTCCGCCCGTGCCAAATCAGCCAATGATGCGCCTTTGACCAATCTTCTTTGGGTATCGCCTGGTTCAAACCCGCCTCCACAGCAAGGGGGGTATCCCCTTTGGCGAGCCCCAAACGGTTACTCACGCGGAAAACGTGGGTATCGACCGCAATCGCGTCGCCGCCAAACGCCACCGAATATACCACGTTCGCTGTCTTTCGACCAACGCCGGCAAGGCTCATCAGGCTTTCGATTGTGTCAGGCACTTCGCCGTTAAATTTTTCAAGGATATCACGGGACGCAGACAAGATATGTTCCGCTTTCATACGGTAAAACCCGCAGGAAAAGATATATTTTTCCAGTTCCGCTTGCGAAAGGGTAACCATGCTTTGAGGCGTGGAATATTTTTCAAACAGTACCGCCGTGACCTTATTTACCCGCTCGTCCGTGCATTGTGCGGACAAAATCACCGCAACGAGTAACTCGTACGGCGTTTTGTATAAGAGCGCGGGTATCGCGCCCCGATTTAAGTTTTCCAGCTCGGCAAGTGCCGCTTTTTTTTCCGACGTTTTCATTGTTTATTCAGTATACCACATTTCCACCTTTTTTGCAAGGATTTTATAAAAATTTTCTCGCCTCCTTTCCCTTTTTTAGTCCGTCAACGCGTTACGGGTAGGGGGTAACGGACATTCTTCCCCCGATAAAATCCATTTTATAAAAGCCTTTAAAGGACGAGTATCTTGCCGTTTTTAAAATGGCGTTTGCTCGCGGATAATACCGCCCGTCAAACCGTACGCACAAACCGCAACCGATTTTTACTTCTTTGGGTGTGGGCATCGTCGAAGATGCAACACCGTACCTTTGTAACCGTTCCGCATAATCCAAGCTCTGCGCCCGTGCACGGAACACCGCTAAAACCATCATATCATAAGTGTCTCCTTGTTGGAATAGTATATCTTATGATATTTTAAAATAAGAAGGTGCGTAATATGTTGTATTTTGATAACGCCGCGACGGGCGGCAGAAAGCCCGACCAAATTCTCTCCGCCGTATTTTCGGCAATGCGCGTGTGCGCCAACCCTGGCAGGGGCGGACACAAATTATCCGTCGCTTGCGCAAAGCAAGTCAACGATTGCCGCAATACTCTAAACGAGTTTTTCGGCGGATATGGCTACGACCGCGTCGTGTTCACCAAAAATTGCACCGAGGCGTTAAATATCGCTATCCTCGGCGTTTTGGAGCGCGGCGACCACGTCGTTACGACCTGTATGGAACATAACTCCGTTTTACGCCCCTTGGAATACCTGCATAAAACGGGCATAATCGAGTACGATATTTGCCCCTTGGACAAAACGGGTACTATCGACCCCAAATCTTTTTGCGCGCTGAAAAAACCTCATACCCGTATTGCGATTGTTACGACAGCGTCCAACGTAACGGGCGCGTTGCCCCCGATAGAAGAAATCCGTAACCGCCTGCCAAAACACGTCCTTTTGCTCTGCGATGGCGCACAAGGGGCAGGACATATCCCAATCAATATGCAAAAATTGGGCATTGACTTACTCAGCGTAGCAGGACACAAGGGCATGCTGGGCATACAGGGCAGCGGCGCGTTGCTCTTTTCCGACCGCGTTTCCCCGCACCCGATTTTACACGGCGGCACGGGGTCTATGAGCATTTCGCTCGAGATGCCCGATTTTTACCCAGACGGCTTAGAGGCAGGCACGCTGTCCTATCCCGCCGTCCTCTCTCTTCTAGAGGGCGCACGGTATCTTGCTATGCACCAACGTAAAATTTCCAAATCCCTACTTGCTCTTAGCGGATATTTTTTGCAAGGTTTGCAAAGCCAAACCGCTTATCGCGCGTATTCTATCCCCAACCCTTGCGGCATCGTGGCGTTTGCACATGAGGAATTACAATCGGAAACCATTGCGCATTTTCTA
>JBGVQH010000146.1:0-17735 GCA_045127475.1 Candidatus Scatosoma sp. | reverse complement strand
TCAGCGCAGATAAGACGAGCATGGCACAGTTTATCGGGTATGTAAACGAACGCGCAAAAGTGGTGGAAAACACCCGCGCGTTTCTCCAAGGCAGACCTGCGGCAAACGTTTTGCTTTGCGGCGATGCGGGTACGGGGAAATCGTCCACGGTTAAAGCGGTGGCAAATGCCTTTTTCAGCGAAGGCGTGCGCTTAATTGAACTTCGCAAAGACCAGCTCCGTTATTTGCCCGACGTCATGGCAAAGGTCAGCGGCAATCCCTTAAAATTTATTATTTTTATTGACGATTTGTCTTTCAACAAGAACAACGACGATTTCAGTATGTTAAAGGCGGCACTGGAAGGCTCGGCAAGTGCGACGGCGGAAAACGCCGTGATTTATGCGACGAGCAACCGTCGCCATATCGTCAAAGAAAGCTTTGGCGAGCGTGAGGGGGACGACGTGCACCGAAACGATACTTTGCAAGAAACCTTGTCCTTGTCCGAACGGTTCGGGCTGACGGTACTCTTTTCCAAGCCTGACAAAAAGCTGTTCCTTACCATTGTGCGCGAGCTTGCAAAACGCAACGGTATTACCATGGACGAAAACGAGCTTGATATCCAAGCCGAAGCGTTTGCTATCCGCAAAGGCAGTCGTTCTGCGCGTTGTGCCGAACAGTTTATCAACAGCCTATTATAAATGAGAAACGAATACAGTTTTGATGGATTGCACCATAGGTGCGTGAATTGTTTTTACAAACATGAATTGCGCTATTGGCGCATGAATTGACGGCTGTGGCGTCATTGTGGAAATATTACAATAATGCAAAACGGGTTTTGCAATTCATGAAAAGCAACGCCTTTCAAATCATGGCAAGCTTATCTTGCCAATTCATGGCACAAGCCAATTCATCAATTCAATGAAATTGATTAAAATGGGGCATATACGTCCCGCAACGAAACCTATTTGAGGTGAAATTATGCTTACAATCGACAACGTATACCGCGCGAGCAATGCGCTCAAAGGCGTGGCAAGAAAAACAGACGTACTGTATGCGCCTAAACTCTGCCCTGGCGTAGATTTGTATTTAAAAACGGAAAACTTACAGATTACGGGCTCGTTCAAGGTACGTGGTGCGTACTATAAAATGACCAGACTTTCCGAAGAGGAAAAACAGCGTGGCGTGATTGCCTGTTCAGCAGGAAACCACGCGCAGGGCGTAGCGCTCGCAGCACAGAAAAACGGCATTAAAGCTGTGATTTGCTTGCCCGACGGCGCACCTATTTCCAAGGTGGAGGCTACGAAGAGCTACGGCGCGGAGGTTTGCCTTGTTGAGGGTGTATACGACGACGCCTATCAAAAAGCGTTACAGCTCCGCGATGAAAAGGGATATACCTTTTTGCATCCATTCGACGATGAGGAGGTTATCGCGGGGCAGGGTACGATTGCCCTTGAAATTGCCGAACAGCTCCCTGACGTGGACGCGGTGCTTGTGCCTATCGGCGGCGGCGGTTTAATTGCGGGCATTGCGTATACGATTAAAACACTGTATCCGAACGTGAAAGTAATCGGCGTACAAGCAAAAGGCGCACCCTCGATGAAGAACTCTATCGAGCACGGCGAAGTGGAAGAGCTCCCGTCCGTATCGACGATTGCCGACGGTATTGCGGTGAAAAAACCCGGCGACCTCACGTATGAAATTTGCAGTAAATACGTGGACGAGGTTGTAACGGTAAGCGACGACGAAATATCGGCGGCGATTTTGGCACTGATGGAACAGCACAAGCTGGTTACTGAGGGTGCGGGCGCAGTATCCGTAGCAGCGGCAATGTTTAACAAGGTTGACCTCAAAGGCAAAAAGGCGGTGTGCGTGCTTTCGGGTGGTAATATCGACGTAACGATTTTATCGCGTGTCATCAAGCGCGGACTTTTGATGTCGGGCAGAAGTTGTCAACTCATGATAGAGCTTATGGACAAGCCTGGTCAGCTGAAAAACGTTTCCCGCATTATCGCCGACCTTGGCGGCAACGTTACCAGCGTACATCACGAACGCGCCAACGAGGGTTCGGACGTCAACGGGTGTTATCTTCGTATCGTTTTGGAAACGAGAAACTACGAGCATATTGCGCAAATTCGTCAGGCATTGACGAATTTTGGGTTCAAACTGTTATAAAGGAGAAGAAACTATGGAAATCAAGAAAGTATCGACGGACAAAGCTCCTGCAGCAATCGGACCTTATTCCCAAGCGATTATTTTTGGGGACATGGTGTTTACTTCGGGGCAGATTCCTATTAACCCCGCAAGCGGCAACGTGGAAACGACCACGATTGAAACACAGGCAGAGCAGGTTATGCAAAACCTTGGTGCGGTTTTAGCAGCGGCGGGTAGCGGCTTTGACAAAGCGGTAAAGACGACCTGTTTTTTGGCGGATATGGGGGATTTTGCGGCGTTTAACGGCGTGTATGCAACATACTTTACGACCAACCCCGCGCGCAGCTGTGTAGCGGTAAAAACTCTGCCTAAGAACGTGCTTGTCGAGGTAGAAGTGATTGCAACTTTGTGATAAAAATCAAAGAAAATAAGAAAAGCCCCCGACCCGTGTCGGGGGCTTTGCATTTTTTTGGTTAGATAAACGGTCGTTCGACGCGGATTACGCAAAAGCAATTCGGCTTTTGACGGCGGATATTTTCGCTGACCAAGCTTTCCGCCTCTTCCGCGCCCATTTTACAATCGGCGGGGAGAAGTAAATCGAAGATGAGATTGACGTTCGTTTCGCCCATGGTCATACGGAAATCGTGAATGGAAAAGCCCTCGTCGACCTCTTTTGCTGCAGCAATCGCCACTGCATGCATTTCATTAACCAGCGGGTCGTTCATGACTAGCGGATCGAGGTGTATGGTAACGATACAGCCAAACGTTTCGTGCATGTCGCGCTCCATGCGGTCCACTTCCTCGTGGGCAATATTGATGTCCGATTCGGAATCGACCTCGGCATGGAAAGATACAATTTGTCTGCCTGGACCGTAGTCGTGTACCATGACGTCGTGAATACCCAAAACCAGGGGATAGCCTTTCGTGAAATCGTAAATTTGTTGGATAAATTCGGGGTCGGGGGTAGAACCGAGCAAAAGGTCAATCGTTTCTTTGGCGGCTTTAAAGCCCGTGAACATGATAAATACGGCAACCAAAATCCCCGCATATCCGTCAATACGGTAGCCCCAGATTTTTGCTACGATAGATGAAACGAGTACGAGCGTCGTCGCGATACAATCGCTCAGGCTGTCGAAAGCGGCGGCTTTGAGGGCAGTAGAGTTAATAGTATTTGCGATTTTGCGATAGAAGAAAAACAACCAAACTTTGACCAAAATCGCCGCGCCGAGAATTATCAGCGTAAGCGTGCCGACGGTGGGGAGCTGCGGATGCAGGATTTTATCAATGGACGAGGTCAACAGCTCAAACCCGACCAAGAGAATGAGCATATCGACGATAAAGCCCGTTACGTATTCCAACCTGCCGTGTCCTAAGGGGTGTTCCTTATCGACGGGCTTGTTCGCCAAGCGAAAACCGATTAAAGCGACAACGGACGAGCCTGCATCCGAGATGTTGTTAAACGCGTCCGCAATAATGGCAACGGAATGCGCAATCAAGCCCATGACCAGCTTGCCTGCAAAGAGCAGTACGTTTAAAATAATGCCCGTAATGCCGCCGAGTGCGGCGTATTTGCCCCGCACCTTAGGGTCGCGAGGGTCTTTGTTTTTGCCGATAAAAATCCGTGTCAGTAGGTTTGTCATAAAATGTTCCCCATAAAATTTGTAGGAAGTATTTGTATTATATGCAAAAAAAGGGAATTTGTCAATCGAAAAACATGGGGGGATAAACAACGCATAACGAAAAACTTGACAATCATAATATAATTGTGCTACAATATCTTTCGATATAAAAAAGGAGAATAAAAATGGATTTGGCTGAAAAACTGTTAGGCAGTGGGTTATCTTCTTGGGCGGTTATCCTTATTGCAGTAGGTTTGCTGGGGATAGGGTTCGTCTTTTTGGTTAAAGGCGCGGACTGGTTTGTCGACGGCGCGGCGGGTATCGCTGAAAAATTGCGCGTGCCGTCGCTTATCGTCGGGTTGACCATCGTTTCGTTCGGTACGAGTGCGCCTGAGTTGGCAACGTCGGTTATTTCTGCCGCGCAGGGTAGCGCGGATATTGCTATTGGGAATATTATCGGCAGTAATATTACTAACATTTTATTGATTTTGGGGATTGCGGCGGTGATTTGTCCGTTGTTGGTGCAAAAAAATACGCTGCTGTTCGATTTTCCCGTCTTGCTGGGGGCAAGTGTGCTCATATTATTGTTGGGCGGTTTTGACAATAATATTGGGCGCTTGGACGGTACGATTATGTTCGTTTTATCCCTCGCCTATATGGCTTTTTTGGTTGTGTATGCGGTTCGTGAAAGCAAAAAGCAGCCTACCATGTCTGCGTTGAACGAGCACGAGGTGCAATTTGAGAGCGTAGAAAAAGAGGAAAAACAGACAAAAGGCTTTGGCGCTTGGATTGAAAAAATGGGTGCGCATACGTGGTTTTTGTGCGTATTGACCGTGGTCGGTTTGATTTGCGTGGTTGCGGGAGCGTTGTTCGGGGTAATCCCCGGTGCGACCGTCGTAGCAACGAAGATAGGCATTTCCGAAAAGGTAATCGGTTTGACGGTAGTGGCAATCGGGACGTCCTTACCTGAACTCGTTACCTGCGTAATTGCGGCAAAGAAAGGTGAAACGGATATTGCGGTGGGCGATATCGTCGGCAGCAACATCTTCAATGTGATACGTACCGTAGGTATTTGTGCAATGATTATGCCGCTGCCCTTTGAAAATTCGTTCTGGGTAGATGGGATTATTGCGTTGGGGGCTGCGTCTTTGCTGTCGGTATTTGGCTATTGCAAGGGGCATAAAGTGCGCCGCTGGTCGGGTATTTTAATGCTGAGCTGCTTTGCTGCATATTACGTATATTTGTTTGCGTTCGTCTAAAAAATAAAAAAATTTAAAAAAGCATGCAAAAACGCTTGCCAAGATACTAAAAATTATATATAATAATTGCTGACTTCGAGCGTTCCGCTGCCTTTTTATTGGGCGTGATGAGGAATCACGCAGCGGGTTATGAACGTTTCGTAAATAACGGAGGTAAAGTCTAAAATGAAAGGAATTATCGAAGCAATCAATGCAGAAAGCATGAAGGCTGAAGTTCCCGCATTCAACGTAGGCGACACGATTAAGGTCGGTTACAGAATTATTGAAGGCGGCAAGGAACGTATTCAGAATTTCGAAGGCGTCGTAATCGCAAAGAGAAACGGCGGCATTTCCGAAACCTTCACCGTACGCCACATTTCCTATGGCGTAGGCGTAGAAAAAACCTATCCTCTTCATTCCCCGAAAATCGCGTCCATCACGGTCGTTAGAAAGGGTAAAGTTAGAAGAGCGAAGTTGTATTATCTGCGCGGTCTTACCGGTAAAGCGGCAAAAGTTAAGGAAAAAATTTAAGATTCGGTTACAAACCGAAAAGAATGAATCTGCCCAAAGTCAACGGCAGATTTATTTTTTTATTATCGCGACGGCTTGCGCACAGCTCCGCCGCTATTTTTTTTATAAAAAAGCGGATATTCCCTGTCAATTCGGTTTACTTTTTCTTCCGTTTCCTTTATAATGAAGAACAGGAATATATAAGGAAGGGATTTTTTCTTTTTTCGTGTAGTTTTCCGTGTAACGGAAACGGGTGAGAGATCCCAAAGGGCTTATTATGAAAAACTTTTTTAAGAAACTCAAACGGATTACGGCGTACACCTGGGCGCTGATTGCACTGGTCGTCATCTACTTTGCGACGGGTATCAGTACGTTGGGTACGACGCAAACCACGGGCGATTCGTTCTATTTAGAGGCAAATAAAACGGCGTATTTTTCCGTTTCGCGCGCAAGCGGAGAAAAATTGGACGATATTTATGCAAATATTGGCTCGATTTACGCCACGGAAGGGAGTAGCGCTAACGTTACGCTGAAATATTACAAGGGAACGAGCAACAGCCCCGCGACAAGCAGTAGCAGTTGGACAACGCTGGGTACACTGCGGATTGGCAACGTGTACTGCGGTGCTACAAAACACGGGGTGGACGGTGAAAATTACAACTGGGCGCGCCTGATTGCCGACGCAAATAAGAGTTATTCCTATATTTCTATTACGTCGGATACGAGTATGGATATCAACGAGCTCGTTTGCTTGAACCAAAAAGGCGAAAAGATGACGATTAAGGCGTATCTTCCTGACGGCGTAAAATATAAGCAGGCAGATATGCTCCGCGTTTGCGATGCGCAGGATTCGTTTGTTTTAAAGGGCAATTTTAAATACAATTTCACGCAGGAAGAGGCGCATTATCTTACCTCCGTGCTGACGGTAAAGAGCGGTAGCAGTGTATTGAATAATGCAAGCTATAACATCGATCACCATTACAATTTCTTGGGTACGGTGTTGTTTGTGCCCTCTATCGCGATGTTTGGGGTAAACACCTTTGCGCTCCGTTTGCCCGTGTTCTTGGCGTCCTGCGCGTTGCTGGTGTTTGCGGCGTTGTTAATCCGTGAACTTACTAAGAGTAACAAGCTCTCGTTTGCGTTTGCCACGGTGCTTGCGCTTGGCGGTGTATTGACGACGGTCGGAAAAGTAGCGTCGCCCTTTATGTTCGTAGCGAGTGCACTGGTTGCCAGCCTGTATTTCATGTATCGATTCTATGCGCGCGGCATTTCGTCCAAGAAAGTGATGAAAGGTGGTATGAACGTGCTCGTGTCGGGCTTGTTTGCGGCGTTCGCTATGGCGATTGACGCGACGGCGGGCTTGCCAGTAATCGGAATTTTGGTGTTGTTCGTATTCGGCTTGCGCCGTCAGAAAGCGGCGTATGCGCTGGAACTGAAAAAGACGGAAGGTATGGAAGAAACGGTTACGCTGAAAAACGGCGAGATGAAAGTAATCAACAAGGAAGAAAAGAGAGTTCGTGTGGCATACCTTGCAAAGAGCCGTATCAGTATCGGTTTTGCGGCGTTATCCTTTGTGGCGGCGACGCTGTTCTTGGGTTTATTTGCGGCTGTTTGTTGCCACCACGGCTACGTGAAGGCGCGTAATGCAAGCGACGTCGGGTTCTTGATGATTTTCTTTAAACAGACCGTCGGTTCTTTGCACGGCTATGTATTGACGGCAAATTCTGCGGCGAACGCGTCCAACGTTTTGGCTTGGTGGTTGCCCTTGAAACCCGCCACGCTCAGCGGTGGTATGGCAGGCGGCAAATACTTGGCGTTTAGCGTTCTGCCCAACATGGTTGCTGTTTTGGCTGCGTTTGCGTCCTTTGTATTCGTAGCGTATAAAGTTATAAAGGGCTTAGTGAACAAAGATGCCGACAAAGAAACTCTCCGTCTTAGAAGGGGTGCAATCGTTTTGTTTAGCGGCATGGTATGTGCGATGATTACGGCGATCGTGCGTGGGGGGGTAACGGCGGAAACAAGCTTGATTTTCCACGTATGCTATCTTGGCGTTATCGCGTTGGCGGCGACGCAGCTCCCCAAAGGAAAACTCGGCAATATCGCGTTGTGGGCTACGGTTAGTTTGGTAGTGGTTAATTTTCTGCTTTGTTTGCCTGCGCTGTACGGGTTTGCTGTGCCTACGGGCTGGGCGAAAGCGTTTGGCTGGACGGCTTGGGTAAACAACGGATTTTTTAGATAAGTAGATACGAAAGCAAAAGACGAAGTCCTTCATGCCCACGCGGGTGCGGATTTCGTTTTTCGCCTTTCATTGCAGTTTGACTGCGGCTATCCGCTGGAAAGGGGGTAAAGAGTATGATTGCAAAAGTACAAAGCTATGCGCTTTCGGGCTTGGAGGGGGTTTGCGTTACGGTTGAGGCAGACGTTTCTAAAGGCTTGCCTGCTTATGAAATGGTAGGTCTGCCCGACGCGGCGGTAAAGGAATCCAAAGAACGTGTACGCAGCGCCATCAAGAACAGCGCGTTGGAATTTCCTGCGCACAAGGTAACCATCAATCTTGCCCCTGCCTACGTAAAAAAGGAGGGCTCGTCTTTTGATTTGCCCGTAGCAATCAGCTTATTGCTTGCTTATGGAGAACTTGTAGCGGACGTGCAAGGTTATATCTTTCTTGGAGAGCTGGCGCTCAGCGGTGAGCTGCGCCCCGTATCGGGGGTATTGCCGTCGATTATTTCGGCGCGCGATAGAGGCTTTGTGAAATTTGTCGTACCAAAGGATAACGAAAAAGAGGCGGGATATATCGAGGGCGTCGAGGTTTTTGCGGCTAGAAATTTAAAAGAAGTGGTCAATCATTTGTCGGGCTTAGCGCCTATACAACCCGTTCCCGCGGCGTCCTTTGCGGCGGCGACGGCAAACAAAGAAACTTCGCACGACCTGTCTTTTGTGAAAGGGCAAGCGATTGCGAAACGCGCCTTAGAGGTGGCGGTTGCGGGTGGACACAACGTTTTGTTCGTAGGGCCGCCAGGCAGCGGTAAAACCATGCTGGCAAGGTCCTTGCCCACGGTGTTGCCCGATATGTCCTTTGAGGAGGCGTTGGAAATCACGAAAATTCATTCGGTGGCAGGAACGCTCGGTGCGGACGGAATCGTAACGGTGCGTCCGTTCCGCAGCCCACACCACACGGCGACGACGGTGTCCCTTTGCGGTGGTGGAAACAAGAGCGTGCACCCTGGAGAAATCAGCTTAGCCCACGGCGGCGTGCTGTTTTTGGACGAATTGCCCGAATACAAGCGTTCGTCTTTGGAATCGTTGCGCCAGCCCTTAGAGGACGGCGTGATTACCAATTCGCGTGCAGGTGGTACGGTTACGTACCCGGCGTCCTTTATGCTGTGCGCAAGCATGAACCCTTGCCCCTGCGGACATTACGGGAGCAAGAAACGCCGTTGCAGCTGTACGCCCAACGACATTCGCAAATACCGCGCAAAAATTTCAGGGCCGCTCCTCGACAGAATTGATATTCAGGTGGAAGTGGACGGTGTGGAATACGACGATTTGGTGTCCGAAGCAAACGAGGAAACGAGTGCGGCAGTGAAACAACGCGCCGACAGCGCAAGAGCGATACAAAGAGAACGCTTTTTGGGGAGCGAGATTAAAACGAATGCGGAAATGGGAGAAAAGGAAACCCGCCAATACTGCCGTTTGAGCAAGGAATGTGAAGACGTTTTGCGCGAGGCTTTTGAGAGCTTGCACCTTTCCGCGCGTGCCCGCTCGCGTATTTTAAAGGTAGCGCGCACGATTGCCGATTTGGAACTTTGCGAGGAGATCTCACCCGAGCATTTATACGAGGCGATTTCTTATCGCACCTACGGAGCGCAGCTTTCCGATTTTGAATAATGAATTGCGACAAGGTCGCATGAATTGACGGCTTAGCCGTCATTGTGGAAATATTACAATAATGCCGACATGGTCGGCAATTCATGACGAAGTCAATTCATGAACGCGTAGCGTTCAAATCATGGCGAAAGCCAAATCATTAAAAAAGGAAAACCATGATAGATTTTTTAAAAAATCACATATTTTTCTACATAGGGTATCTTATCGGCGTGTCGATGGTGGCGTTCTTTGTCTACGTTATTGACAAAGAAAAAGCCAAACGGGGGGCGTGGCGTATTCCCGAAAAGGTGCTGTTGACGTTGTCGTTTATCGGCGGCGCGGCAGGGGGATATTCGGCGATGCATTTGGTAAGGCACAAAACGAGAAAATGGTATTTCCACGCTGTCAACGTGCTTGCGCTGGCGTGGCAGAGCGGAGTGTTAGTATACCTTTTGGCGGTGTAAAAAAGGAGCAAAAAATTGTCTTTTGAAACTTGGTTAAAAAGCAATATCGTAGAGATTTCGCGTCAAGATAAACGGTATCCTAAGGCGTGGAAAACAGTTGCAGACGCGCCCGAAACGTTGTACGCGGTGGGGAATCTGTCCTTGTTAGAGCGCAAAAAAATTGTAGTGGTCGGGTCTAGACGAACTCCCGTCAACGCCATGAAACTTGGCGAAACGATTGCCAAAGAATTGTCTGCGGAATTTGCCATCTTAACAGGCTCGGCAGACGGCGGAGATACGGCGGCAATCGTCGGGGGGATGCAAAAGGGTGTGATTTGTTTTTTGGCGGGCGGATTTTCTGCGATACCGCAGGCAAATGTATCCCTTTTGGAGCGTGTGGCGGAAAACGGCTTGCTGTTGTCCGTACACCCTTACGAAACGCCCGTGCGCACCTTTTCGTACGAATACCGCAACAAATGGATGGCGATACTCGGCGACGGAGTCTTGGTGCTGGGTGCAGGGGAAAAGAGCGGCGCGTTGATTACGGCGAAATACGCTAAGGAATTTTCTAAAAAGATATTCGCTCTACCCTATCCGCCGAATGCGGCGGCGGGCGTTGGTTGCAACGCCCTGATTAAAAAGGGCGCGTATCTAACCGAAAGCGCGGCGGACGTGTTTACCGTTTACGGCATAGACGGCACGCAAACCAAGACAAAGGTGGACCTGTCCGAAACGGAAGAAAAGCTGTATAACGCTCTGTGCGAAAGCGGCGAAAGACATATCAACGAATTGTCAGCGGCGACGGGTATTCCCGTGTTCAAGCTCCGCGCGGTGCTTTCCGCGTTAGAAGTCAAAGGGTTGGCTGTTTCACTTGGCGGCAACCGCTACTGTATAGTATAAAGCGCGGAAAAAGCGCGTATAACATAACAAGGCAAAAATTTTAGTAGTAAGGAATATAGAATGGATTTAATTATCGTAGAGTCGCCCTCCAAGGCGAAAACCATCACCAAGTACTTAAAAGGCAAATACCGTGTAGACGCGTCCGCAGGACATATCCGCGATTTGCCCGTGCATACGCTCGGCGTGGACGTGAAAAACAATTTCGAGCCCAAGTACGTCAATTCGGACGGAAAGGAAGACGTTATCCGCCGTTTGGTAGACGCGACGAAAAAAGCCGATCGCGTTTACCTTGCAACCGACCCTGATAGAGAAGGGGAGGCGATTGCTTGGCATTTGCAGACGGTTTTGGGTTTGGACGAACAGGGCGAAAACCGTATCGAATTTAACGAAGTTTCGCAGCGCGCTATCGAGGCGGCGCTCAAAACCCCTCGTCAAATCAATTACAGCTTGGTAGACGCGCAACAGGCGCGTCGTGTGCTCGATAGATTGGTGGGGTATAAGCTTTCCACGCTGTTAAACCATAAAATCGAAGACAAAAAGGGCAATGGCAAACGCACCCTTTCGGGGGGCAGAGTGCAATCGGTTGCGCTGCGGTTGCTCGTAGAGCGCGAACGGGAAATTGCGGCGTTTGTTCCTCAGGAATACTGGAACTTGACCGCTGATTTGCAGGACCAGCCTAAAGCATATGCACCCTTTAAAGCCATGCTGGAGAAGAAAGGTGCGAAGAAATACAAGCCCGCCTCCGCAGAAGAAACTGCGCAGGTGTTGGCGGCGATTGAACAGGGCAAATTTATCGTTTCCAAGGTCAAAAAGACGGTGGCGAAATCACACGCGCCCGCACCGTTTACGACCAGCTCCTTGCAACAGGACGCGTCCAACAAGTTGGGGCTTACCGCGCCCGAAACCATGAGCCTTGCACAGCATTTGTACGAGGGTATCGCAACGGAAAACGGCGACCATATCGCCTTTATTACCTATATGAGAACGGACTCTGTGCGCGTATCGAAAGAGGCACAAACCAAAGCGTTAGAGCGTATCCGCGAGGTGTACGGCGAGGAATACGTGCCCGAAAAACCCAACTATTACGCGACGAAAAAAGGCGCGCAGGACGCGCACGAGGCGATTCGTCCTATCGACCTTGCCATGACGCCTGCCAAGGCGAAAACGTTGTTGGATAAGAAACATTTTGCGTTGTATAAGCTGATTTATGAGCGGTTCTTAGCTTCGCAGATGTCCGAAGCGAAATACAACAGTATGCAAATGGAAATCGATAATAGCGGATACGTGTTCAAGGCAAGCGGAAAAGTATTGCTTTTTGCGGGCTTTACGGCGGTATATCAGGATTTTAGTGCAAAGAAGGACGACGAGGACGAAATCAGCAGTGAAAAGCTGTTGCCCGATTTAAACGAGGGGGACGTTTTGGATCTTGTTTCCATGAAAAAGGAACAAAAATTCACCAAACCCCCTATGCGGTACACCGACGCGTCCATTGTCAAAACCATGGAAGAAAAGGGGATTGGCAGACCGTCTACGTACGCGACGATTATTTCCAAGCTGACGCAAAAGTACGTCAAGAAAGAGGGGAAATATATGGTGCCCACCCCCATTGCCTACGACGTTGTGGATATGCTGGTAAATTGTTTTCAGGACGTTATGGACGTCGGGTTTACGGCGGATATGGAAACCAAGCTGGACGATATCGAAGAGGGCGGTGTGGATTGGCGCGCCGTAATCGGGGAGTTCTATCCCGGCTTTGAAAAGAATTTGCGCGCGGCGTCCACGTACGGGGATAAGCTCACCGAAGAGGTATGCGGCAAGTGCGGGCATTTTATGCTCCGTCGCGTTGGTAAATTTGGGAAATATTTGGCGTGCTCCAACTATCCTGAATGTCAAAATATCATCAGCGAAAGCGAAGAGGAAGTATCCGCAATCCGCTGCCCGAAATGTGGCGAAAACATGGTGGTTAAGAGCGGTAAATTTGGTAAATTCTTGGCGCGTCCTAGTTATCCCGACTGTAAATCGACGATGTCGATGCCCTCGGATGAAGCGCCCAAGCTTGTGGGGAAATGCCCCGAATGTGGCGCGGCGATGACGGTTAGAAAATCGAAAAAGGGTAAGACCTATTACAGCTGTTTGGGGTATCCCGATTGTAAATTTATGAGCTGGGACGTGCCGACGGGGGATAAGTGTTCCGAATGCAGCGAACCGCTCGTGTATACCGCGACGGGGAATATCAAATGCAGCAATAAAGAATGTTCGTACAAGATTAAGGTGGAAAAGGCTAAGCCTGTGCGTGCAAAGGTAGCGGATATGCAGGACGATTTTGAGCCCCCTCTTTTAGAAGAACCCTACTACGACGATTATGAAGGGTGGTTCCCTGCGGATTATCAAGATGAAAACTAAGGCAAAGGTAGTGGTAGTCGGCGGCGGTTTGGCGGGCAGTGAGGCGGCGTATTATTTGGCGTCGCATGGTATCCCCACCACGCTTGTCGAGATGAAACCCAAAAAATTTACTCCAGCGCACGAGAGCGAAAATTACGGCGAGTTAGTGTGTTCCAATTCTCTAAAAAGCAATGACGTGTATGCAAATGCGTGCGGACTGTTAAAGGAAGAAATGCGGTTGCTCGGGTCAATGATTATCGAGGCTGCGGATAAGACCAGCGTGCCTGCAGGTGCGGCGCTTGCGGTTGATCGGGATAAATTCTCGGCGTATATCACGGAAAAACTGAAAAACTGTTCCAACCTGACCTTGCAAAACGACGAGGTAACAACCCTGCCCGAAATTGAAAAGGAGGGGGACGTGTACGCGATTATCGCGACAGGACCACTCACGAGTGAGCCGCTCAGCGAGAGTATCAAAGCGGCATTTGGCGGCGGCTTGCATTTTTACGACGCGTCCGCGCCGATTATTTCGGCAGACAGCGTGGATAAGTCTTGCGCCTTTACGGGTGATAGATACGGCAAGGGTACGGGCGATTATATCAACTGCCCGATGACCAAGGACGAATATTACGCGTTCGTGGACGAGTTGCTTTCGGCGGAAAAAGCCGAACTGCATGCCTTTGAAAAACGAGAAATTTTTGAGGGGTGTATGCCCATCGAAGTCATGGCAAGCCGCGGCAGGGATACGCTTAGATACGGCACGTTAAAGCCCGTAGGACTGTACGGTGAGGACGGCAAACGCCCGTATGCGGTGTTGCAGCTTAGAAAGGAAAACGCGGCGGGCACTTGTTACAACCTAGTCGGCTTTCAAACAAATTTGAAATTTCCCGAACAAAAGCGGGTATTTTCTATGATTCCCGCGCTGAAAAATGCGGAATTTTTACGCTATGGCGTTATGCACAGAAATACGTATATTCAATCTCCCGACGTTTTAAATCGCGATTTTTCGTGTAAGAATAATAGACGAATGTTTTTTGCGGGGCAAATCACGGGCGTAGAGGGCTACGTCGAAAGCGCGGCAAGCGGGCTTTTGGCGGCGATTCATATCGCCGACGAAATTTTGGGGCGGACACCCCACGTCTTTGACGAACGGACGGTATGCGGCGCGCTCGAAACGCATATTTCAACAGCGGTTAAGGATTTTCAGCCCATGAATGCGAACTTTGGGATTTTACAGCCCCTGCCCGTCCGCATCAAGGACAAAAAGGAACGGTATAAAACCCTTGCAGAGCGTGCATTGGAAACAATTCGCGCGGAAATTGCAAAAAACCAACCGAAAACAATGTAAGGAAGTAAGAGTATGGAATTTAGAGGAACGACCATTTGCGCGGTAAAAAAGAACGGCGTAACGGCGATTGCCGGCGACGGGCAGGTAACGATGGGCGAATCGGTTATTTTTAAAAACACGGCGATAAAAGTGCGCCGTATCTTCGGCGGCAAAGTCATTTTGGGCTTTGCAGGGTCGGTTACGGACGCGTTTGCGCTCACCGAGCGTTTTGAGGGCATGCTGAACAAATTCGGCGGCAATTTGATGCGCTCGGCGGTGGAGCTTGCCGAACTTTGGCGTAGCGATAAAATCGGTAGAAAGTTGGACGCTATGATGATTACGGCAGACGAAAATACCTTATTGATTTTGTCGGGTACGGGGGAAGTAATCGAGCCGGACGAGGGGGTTTGTGCCATTGGCAGCGGCGGCAATTACGCCTTGGCGGCGGCGCGTGCTCTTTATCAGGAAACGGACTATGACGCGGAAACTATCGCGAAAAAGGCGTTGAAAATCGCCTCGCAGATTTGCGTGTTTACCAACGACAATATCCGTTGCGAAAAGGTAGGCGAGGTGGAAAAATCTGCTAAAAAATCGGTAAAAAAGACAGTTAAGGCTGTTAAGGAGGACGAATAATGGATTTATCCCCCAAGCAAATCGTTTATAAATTAGACAAATACATTATCGGTCAGGACGAGGCGAAAAAAGCGGTGGCGATTGCACTTCGAAACCGTTATCGCCGTGCGCAGCTCCCTGCGGAAATCCGTGAGGAAATCACGCCGAAAAATATCATAATGAAAGGCCCGACGGGGGTAGGTAAAACGGAAATTGCTCGCCGTCTTGCCAAGCTGGTAAAAGCGCCCTTTGTCAAGGTCGAGGCGACCAAATATACCGAGGTTGGATACGTTGGCAAGGACGTAGAGGGTATGATTCGCGATTTGGCGGAATGTGCATACCGTCTTGTCAAGGCGGAAAAGGCAGACGAGGTGAAAGCAAAAGCGACTGCGGCGGCGGAAAAACGCTTGGTTAAGGTGCTTGCCGAGGCGAAAAAGGACGAACGCGACCATCAGGACAAAGAGAGTTTTGAAAACGACCTTTTGGAGGGCTTGCGCAGGGGCGAATACGACAATTTCATGGTGGAAATGGAAGTAGTAGACGAGCCGCAGGCTATGGAGCTTGTACCCGGCGGCGCGGCGATTTCTATCGGCAGTATCTTCGGGGACATGTTCCAAAACAAGAAGAAAAAACGCCGTTTGAGCGTGCGTGAGGCATTCCAAATTGCTTTAACGGAAGAATCGGAAAAGCTGATGGACGAGGACGCGATTAAGGCAGAGGCATTGTATCGCGCGGAAAACGACGGTATCGTCTTTATCGACGAGATTGATAAAATCGCAGGCAAGGGCAATCGCGGCGGCGCGGACGTGTCGCGCGAGGGTGTGCAAAGGGATATTTTGCCTATTGTTGAGGGTTCGACGGTTGTTACCAAATACGGGCCTATCAAAACCGATTTCATTTTGTTTATCGCGGCGGGTGCGTTCCACGTGGCGGCGGTGGAGGATTTAATCCCCGAATTGCAGGGGCGTTTCCCTGTTTCGGTGGAACTCCACAGCTTAACGAAAGAAGATTTTATCAAGATTTTGACGGAAACGGAAAATTCGCTGACCTTTCAATACGGACAACTGCTTAGCGTGGATAACATCAATTTGGAATTTGACGAGGGTGCGATTGAGCGGATTGCCGAAGTGTCGGTAGAGCTGAATTTGACGTCCGAAGATATCGGTGCGCGCAGATTGCATACGGTGATGGAATATCTTTTAGAGGATATTTCCTTTAACGCAGGCGGGGATTATCCCTTGTTCACGTTGAAAATCGACAAAAAATACGTAGACGAACATTTGCAAAAATTGACGGGCGACCGTAACCTCAAAAAATACGTTTTATAAAAATTTTAGGAAAAAACAATTATGATTAACATTCCCAAGGGCACGAAAGACGTTCTGCCCCAAGACAGTTACAAATGGCAATACGTGGAAAGCATGGCACGCGAGGTGGCGGGGCTTTTCAATCTCAAAGAGATACGTACCCCCACCTTTGAACATACCGAGCTCTTTCAACGGGGCGTTGGCGACACCACCGATATCGTAACGAAAGAGATGTACACGTTTAAGGATAAGGGGGATAGGTCGATTACCCTCAAACCCGAGGGGACGGCGGGTGCGGTGCGTTCGTTTATCGAAAGCGGGCTTGCAAACGGGGTATTGCCTGCAAAAATGTACTATATCACCCCTGCGTTCCGTTACGAACGTCCCCAAGCAGGTCGTTTGCGTGAATTCCACCAGTTTGGCGTGGAAATTTTTGGCGCGAAGGGCGCGCAGACGGACGCTGAGGCAATCGTGATGGCAGATACGCTGCTCAAAAAACTTGGCTTGAACGTGAAATTATATATCAATTCCATCGGCTGCCCCACTTGCCGTGCGGCGTTTAACAAGGCTCTGAAAGAATTTTTTGAACCGAAGTTGGAAAATCTTTGTTACGATTGTAAGAGCAGATACGAAAAAAATCCCTTGCGCTTGCTGGATTGCAAGGAAGAGAATTGTAAAAAAATCAACGAGGGCGCGCCGTCTATTTTAGACTATCTCTGCGAAGATTGCGCCGCGCATTTTGAAGAACTGAAAACTTGTTTGGATTTGGCGGGCGTAGCCTACGAAATCGACCCCCGTATCGTGCGCGGGCTTGATTATTACACGCGTAGCGTGTTCGAATTTGTATCGACCTCTATCGGTGCGCAGGGCACGGTATGCGCAGGCGGCAGATACGACGGCTTGATTGAGGAGCTGGGCGGAAGTCCGATGCCTGCGGTCGGCTTTGCGGCAGGTATCGAACGGCTTTTGATTGTCATGGAACAAACGGGTGTGGAAATTCCCGCGCCGCATACGCCTACGGTATATATTGCAGGTATGGACGCAGACTGTCGTAAAAAGGCGTTTGAAATCGCTATCGCGCTCCGCGCAAAGGGTATCTTTGCGGAAATTGACCATATGGAACGCTCGGTTAAGGCGCAGTTTAAATACGCGGACAAGCTGGGTGCGAAATACGTGGCGGTTATCGGCGGCAACGAGCTTGGCGAGGGCAGAGCCAACGTCAAGTGTATGGCGACGGGGGAAAGTGAAAGTGTGGCTTTTGCGGACATGGCGACATACTTTTTGACGAAATAACCAAAGATAAAATAAGGAGGGAAAACATATGGTAAAATATGTAAACGCGGCAGGACTGGAAGAATTGAATGCAAATGAAAAATTGCCTGTGTTCTGTGATTTTTGGG
>JBGVQH010000145.1:0-2373 GCA_045127475.1 Candidatus Scatosoma sp. | reverse complement strand
AAGTTTTACTTTTTTTATCTCTTAGCACTTGAAAAATTGCAAAAAATCATATATAATGTAAAAGGAAGATTATGCGAAAGAGCCTTTTTGCGTTGGAGAACCAAGGTGAAAAGGAAGAGTGAAACAAAAGGAACAATTATGAATTATTCTGCTTTCGACGGAAAAAAACTGATGGTGAATTTGGCGAGGTTTGCGCTGTACATGGTGTTATTTATCGTAACGCCGTTTCTTGCGAGATTGACGTCGCCTTGCTTTGTGCAAATTTCGTACGACCAACTTACGCCTTTTTTTGTGGACATAGTGTGTACGTTGATGTGGCTTATTGAAATCGGCTTAATCGCTTTGGTGGAAAGGATTATCAAGCGCAAGACAAAGACGACCGCGCCTGCCGAGGGGAAAAAGAAAAAGCAGAAAAAAGAAATTTCTGTTCTGCCCTTAAAAAACGTTTTGGTAATATCGGGGATTATTATCGGCTGTTTGGTTGTGGTCGGCTTGCAGATTGGCTTGGAAGTAAAACCTTTCTATGATATGGCGTACCGCGTAACCTCGGCGTACGCGTATTTGAACAACCTCGGTCCTATAATCATGGCGTTGGCAAAATGCCTTTGGATTATCTTGATTTTAAAAGCGGCGTTGGCTATGGGTGAGGCTGCGTTCGGTGTGATTGATGCCAAGGGCTTGCGTAATCTTTTAATTTGGGTGTTTGCAACGTTGGTGCTCTTCCTTTTCGGGTTGTACGATATTATATTCTTTGCAAACAAGTATGCGCTTACCTATGCATTGTTCTACGTTCTCTTTCCGCTGCTGTATGCCTTAGCGAAAAAGAGCGGCGGTAAGTATTATCTAATTATTCTGTTTATTTACATTTTCTAAGGGGGCGAGAAATATGAAAAACGTTGAAAATAAAAGAAAAAACAACTTTTTCTCGGCACTTTGGAAATGGTCGAAGGACAACCGCTTTTTCTTGTTGTTCTTACTCTTCACGGCGATTATCGAAATGTCGACAGTGTGGTTTTTGGACGGCAATCCGTTCATGTCTCGCCCCTTCCTTTCGTGGGGCTTGTTGGCGTTTTTAGGTGGCGTGATTTTGTTAATTCCCTCGCGCAGAGCGCAGGTGATTATCTTTTCTATATTGCTCATTGTGCATTTTGCGTTGCAAATCGTATTCTCGGTCATTTTCGATTTGACCGAACAGTATTTTGAGTATGAAATGCTCAATTTGAAAAACGACGCGTTCGGTACGTTGGAAAATATCCCCGTGCGCTTTGGGTTGTTCTTCGTGGGGATTACCCTTTGCACCGTCTACGTAGTGATGGGCTTGCGCGGTACGCGGACACGACCGAGATTTAAGGCAAGCAAACGCTCTGTGTTTATCAAGCTCGGTGCGGCGGCGGTGGGCGTGGCAACGATTTTCACTTCGTTTTTCTGCTATTATCCCCGCAATATCAACCGCTACGAGGAAATGATTAACGGCACGTCCAAAAGTTCCTATTCTGCGTACGGCGTAACGGGGAATTTGCTGGGTGAATTTATCGGCGCAATGTTCCCGGATAAGAGCACGATGCCCGACGAGAAAATTGAAGAATTTATCTATGCGAAAGAGGCGGAGAAATCGGAGTATTTCGGTGTATCCAAAGACAATAACGTCATTACGATTTTGGGGGAAACGTTAGAATGGTTCTCGTTCCTGGCGGACGATAGCAAGTATATCAATACGCTTGGCTTGACCGACGGGGAAATGGCGGAGCTTTTCCCGAATTTGCGCGTCTTTATGAATGAGAGTGTAAAAATGACGAATTTCCACTCCCGCGAAAAGACGGACATTGCCGAAACGCTGAGTATTATGGGCAGTTATCCGACGACGGCGTATATCAATTACGATTATTACGATAATACCATGCCGCTTACCATCGGTAACGTATTAAAAACGTTGGACGGCGACGTACAATGCCGTTCGTTCCATAACGGGTTTAAGACCTTTTATAACCGCGACGACGTACACCGTGCGTTTGGTTTTGAAAGCCTTACCGACATGTACGACATGGCAAGAATGGCGTGGGAAGATTACGAGGCGGAAAAGCAAGCGAACAAGGATAATCCCGCTTGGAAAGGGGAACTTGCTTTCCAAAACTACATGAAAAAGGGCGAGCGTAATTTGGACTCGGAAATGATTGAAGTGTGCAAGGACGAAATGTTCCCCACGGACAAGCGGTTCTATACCTATATCACGACGATTACCATGCACGGTATCTATTACGATAGGGACAACCTTGACCGTTGGGATCAAAAGCTGCGCACGGTGGTGGGAAACCGTATGCCCAACCCTGACGACGAAGATTTGAAAGACGATTTGCTCTATCATTATTTGACGGG
>JBGVQH010000144.1:0-7287 GCA_045127475.1 Candidatus Scatosoma sp. | reverse complement strand
AGCGAACAGCTCCCCACTCGTATCGCAACGACGGTTGAAATTGGCGAAAACGGCAAGGTGCTTTTTGCGGGCGTAGCGGTATTACAGCTTCTGCCCTTTGCGGACGAAAATACCTTGCAAAAGGTCGCTGCGGCAGATTTGGATAGCCTGCTTTGCGAGATACGCACGCAAGGTGTAGCCACCACGGCGGAACGTGCATTTGGAAAGGACGGACAGGTGTGGGAAATGCGAACGGTACAGTACAAATGCAACTGCTCACGGCAATATCTGACGAGAGTGCTCGTATCCCTTGGCGAGGGACAAATGCGTGAAATTATACGTGAGGACGGCGCGGTGCGTATTCATTGTCATTATTGTAACAGCGATTACGCGTTCGGGGAAATGGACGCCGACGAAATTTTTAAAAAACAGACGAATAAATAGAAAGTAGGGTTTAGATCAATGGCAAACGGAGTAAAGAAAATTGATTTCAGCCGCAAACGCATAGCACGTCTTGCGGATAAATATTACAACGAGGGAAAATTTCTTCCCGCGCTCCGTTTGGCGTACAAGGAATTGACCGAATACGGTGGAGATCCCGACGTATACGCGCGTTTTGCGGATATTTACGAGGCAATGGGTTTGCAGGGCTCGGCAATTAATTGCTATTTCCGTTTTTTGGACGTGGCGGAAGAGGAGGACTTGCCTGATATTTACGAGGGGCTTGCCGCTAACTTTTTAAGTATCGGCAACGAGAGCCAGTCTGCCTTTTATTACAACAAGCTGATTGATGTGGACGACGGTTTGCCCGAGGAAACGAAACTGGATATTGCCGAGGCGTTTTCCACGGCAAAAAAGGACAAATTCCGTTTTGTATACCCCCCGAGGCTTGCTGATTATTCCAAGGAAATGCACGTGGGCTCTAAAGCGCTTAAGGCGGGGGATTGCCGTCGCGCAATCGAAGAATTTTCAAAGGTGGCGCAGGGTGCTAAGGATTACGCTACTGCTAAGGAAATGCAAGCGGTGGCACACTTACTTGCGGGGGAAACGGATTTAGCCGAACAGGCGTGCAAGGAATTGTTGGAGGCGGAACCGAACGACGTGCGCGCGCAAGCAACGCTTGCGGCGGTGTATTTGGAACAAGGACGCAAGGACGAAAGTCGCGCTTTGGCGGAGCGGCTGGCGGCGGACACACAGGACAACGCGGACGATTTGTATAAGGTTGCGACGGTTTGCTGTGAGAACGACATGCATGAGCAAGCTTATCAAAAATTTAAGCTGCTGGAAAAGAAAATGCCCTACGATGGCAGAATGTTGTATTTCAAGGCGGTTGCCGCATACAAAAGTGGACGGTTAAAAGAGGCGGAAAGGACGTTGGACGAGCTTTGCACCGTATATACCGACGCGGAGGTTGCCAAATATTATTTAAAGGAATTACGCACATATTTGGAAAAATTAGAGGAACGTGGGGGGACGGGTCGCGATGAAACGGATAACGAGCCGCTTGTACCGCCCCAGTTTACCTACTTTTATCACCTGCCGCAGCAAGAGCGGGAACAGCGTTGTGCTTCCTTGCTTAAAATCGGAGATTACCCTAAGGACGAGGCACAGATTTTCGGGTTGATTGCCTTGCACGACGGCTATTTTCAATGGTGCTTTGATGAAATGGACGGTGGGGATCACGATTTGCAATACCTTGGTTTAATCACGGCGATTCACGTGGGAGCGGACGAGTTTGTGCGGGACGTGTTGCTGGATTTCGAGGTTGCGGACGTGTTAAAAATTGAGGCGTTGCGATTGCTTTTAGAGCGCAACGAAGATTTGGACGTGGGGTTGGTGCTGTGCAGTATCTACCGCCGTATTCCGCTGATTCGCATTAAAATCGGCAGAAAACGCCGCAAGAAATTTGTGGGAAGTTACGCCAAGGTCGCATCCAAATTCGTGGCAATTAGCGACGAACACGCAAAGAAAATTGCAAAGGCGGCAGAAAAGCTTTACCGCGCGTTAGAAAAGCAAGAGGCTCTGGATTTGGTGGATAATGAAGACGATTGCGCGTGTGCGATTTTCCTGCTGTCGGGTCTGAAAGAGTTGGGCAGAGATATGCAGATGATTGCCTCGGCGTTCGACGCAAACTTGGATAAGGTGCGCGTGTTGATGAGCTACGCCGTAACGGACGAACACATGCAAAAGATAAATACGCAGAAAACGGAGACAACAAATGAAGTTGATTGATTTTGACGGACTTTTTGACGAAAAGTTAACGCAATACATGTCCGAAAATAAGAATAAGCACAGCGAAAAACAATGGGAAGACATTATTCCCAAGCTCTACAAAAAATTCGGGGATACCCGTATCCCAAAGCTCGGGTGTACGCCAAAGGAATACTATGCGCGCATGTCGGATAGCGAGCTGGTAGAAACGCTGTCGGCACACTTGGCGCAAGATGTACCCGTTCCCGAATTTTTGTGTAACGAAATTGAAAATCGGGGCGAAGTGGAAACTTTGTTGCCCATGCTCAGCAGCGAAGACCCTCAAACCGTATCGTATGCAATCAATCTAATCGGGGAGGATAAACGCGCATTCGAAGAGTATTTTGATATTCTAGCGCAGGATAGGTTGGACGAGGATATTCGCAGTGATATCGCTGATATTTTACGTTTGCACGCGGACGAAGTGAAAGAACGTGCGTTGGCGATTTACCGCGAGGGAAACGCAAAGACGTATATGCTTGAAATATTGTCGCGCGTATGCGAACGCTCGGACGAGGTATACGGATTGCTTGTGGACGAATTTAACAGCGCGGATGACTGTTCGGTATATGCGGGGCATTTGGCTGCATACGGAGACGAGCGAGCATTGCCAATTTTGTTCCGCCGTATCGAGGACAGAAGTATCGGCTTTGTGGAATTTCAAGAGCTGAAATACGCCATCGAGGCGTTGGGCGGCGAATACAACGAGCCGCGGGATTTTTCTAGCGACAAGGATTATTTGGCAATCGAGGTGGCAACAGCCAAGGCGACGGAAACGGACGGTTTAAAGAGTTGACGAAAGAAAAACAAGGTAAAAAAGAATAACGGCGACAATCTCCGCATATAGTAAACCGTATAGGGTTTGCCTGCGGAGATTTTTTTACCTCAAATCGCGCTAATGTCGACACGTATGAGGGGTTTTCGCATAAAGACAGGGCAATCAAGGGAGGCGTTTATGGAAAATTACAGCGTATACGAGGACATTGCTCACCGCACGGGTGGGGATATTTACATAGGCGTAGTCGGTCCTGTGCGGACGGGGAAATCTACCTTTATCAAGCGGGTAATGGAAACACTCGTTATTCCTGCTGCGGACGAAAAAAATCGTGCGGAAATGACGGACGAATTGCCGCAATCGGCGGCGGGAAAGACGGTGATGACGACCGAGCCAAAATTTGTGCCCGCAACGGCGGCAAAAATTAGCGTGGCTAAGGGTGCAGACGTTTCCGTGCGCTTGGTCGATTGCGTTGGTTTTGCCGTGGACGGGGCAAGTGGCTTTGAAGAGGAGGGCACGCCGCGTCTTATCAATACACCTTGGCATGCCGAGCCTATGCCCTTTGAACAGGCGGCGGCGCTCGGTACGGAAAAAGTGATAAAGGAACATTCCACAATCGGTGTTTTGGTAACGACAGACGGCAGTATTACGGAAATACCGCGTGAAAATTACGTAGAGGCGGAAGAGCGTGCCGTACGGGAATTGAAAGAGATTGACAAACCCTTCGTGGTGTTGTTGAACTGTAAAAAACCGTCGTCGGTTTCCGCGCTTAGAAAATCACTTGAAGAGAAATACGGCGTACCCGTGGTTGCGATGAACGTGGAAAAAATGGGGGAAAGCGAGATTTTAGAATTATTCCGAAAGGTGCTGTTCGAGTTCCCCGTAGCGCGTATCGACGTAAAAATGCCAAACTGGTTGCGCACGTTTGACGAAGAACACGGCGCGGTAAACGGCGTGCTTTCCGCGGTGAAGAAAGTCGCGGTAAATATCCGTAAAATGCGCGATTGTTTCCTTTTAGAAACCCTTTTTGACGGCGAAGCCGATTATCTCAATCCCGACGATATTTATATGGATTTGGGAAAAGGCCGTGCAGAAATTGTAATCGGTACGAAAGAGGATTTTTTCTACCGTACCATCAGCGAAACTTGCGGAGAGAATCTGCGCGATCATCTGTCCTTAATGCAGTATTTGCAGGCAGTTGCGGGTATTAAAAAAGAATATGATAAGGTCAAGGACGCGTTGAAAGAAGCGGCGGAAAACGGTTATGGAATCGTGTATCCGAGCGAAGAAGATTATGCCTTAGAAAAGCCGCGATTGGTGAAAAAGGGCGCAAGCTACGGTGTGGAATTTAAGGCAAAGGCAAGCGGATATCATATCGTGCGCGTGGACGTAACGGGGCAGATTAGTCCGATTATCGGTTCACAGCAACAGGGGGAGGAGTTTGTCGACGATATTCTGCGCGCGTACGACGAGGGGGAAAATCGCGTTTGGGACACAAATATTTTCGGGAAATCCGTGCGTTCCTTGGTCGAGAGTGAGATGGCGGGTAAGAGTAACGCAATGCCCGTGGAACTTCGTAAAAAAATGCGCCGTATCGTAACGAGGATTGTCAACGACGGAAAGACTAACGTGTTTTGTTTCGTCTTTTAAAAGGTGGAGCGATAGGAATAAAGACAGGGGGAACGGGGCATACTTATTATAAAAGTAAGCACGGAGGTTTCCATGAGTAAAGCGAATAAGCACAAAAAAGATAAAGTGCCTAAAATCAGTGAAGAGGAATACGCGGCGTATCTTTCTGCACTCAAAAGTATGACGGAAGGCGTGGACGGTGGCGATGTGGTAGGCACGGCGGTTACGAAAGGAAAGAAAGAATAAACGGGGAACGGAGGACGGGTATGTTCTCCGTTTTTCACGGCTAAGAAAAAAGTTTTTGTGAAAAACGGAATTTTTTTTAAAAAATTGCAAAAAAATGGTTGACAAAGCCACTTGTTTTTAGTATTATTATAAAGCTGTTTTGAATGGCGCACAAAAAAATGCGTTGTGCAGGACTATATCGCGGGGTGGAGCAGCTAGGTAGCTCGCCGGGCTCATAACCCGGAGGTCGCAGGTTCGAATCCTGCCCCCGCAACCAACATGGCGGCGTAGCTTAGTTGGTTAGAGCGTCCGGTTCATACCCGGAAGGTCATAAGTTCGAATCTCATCGCCGCTACCAAAGACAAAACACGATATAATCGTTTTATATAGCGCTGAAAAGCGCGGCGACGGCCCGTTGGTCAAGCGGTTAAGACACCACCCTTTCACGGTGGTAACATGGGTTCGAGTCCCGTACGGGTCACCAGTAACTGGCATTTATGCAAAAAATCATTGCATAAATGCCTTTTTGCTTGCATAAAAGCATAAAAAATTAAGAAATTTTCCGTTTTATTTTGCGATTTTGGACAGCGTTTTGGACAGTAAATCACATTTAAAACTTGAATTTAGCGCCTTCCTGTAAAAGGTACTCATCAGAAAGGTCTGTATAGGCATTTCCGAGTGCGCCAAGTGAATGTCCAACGAACTCGTCGCGAGCCGCGTCGGCAATCCCACATTCTTTTAAGCGACTGTAAAAGGTGGTACGCATATCGTAGAGAATGTGATTGGGAAGAACGGCTTTGAATTTTTCACGAATAACGTCGCGGTTAATATCTTTAAAAGAATCAAGCCCCTGAACGTACGGTTTTAACATCGGCGTGATGGGGATTTTCTTATATTCCACGCGTTTGTTTTTTCGTTTTGAGTTGACGGCAACGATAAAATTCCCTTCGATTTTAGCGGTGTTATATTCGTTAGGACGAAGCCCTGTATAAAGGGCGAGTGCAAATATGGTTTGATATTTTGTGTTTGGATAAGCGTCCAATAAAAGCCTTTCTTCGTCTTTTGTAAGCGCTGTACCGTGTTTGCCTTCGTGTTTAAGTTTTACGACAAGGACAAGGGGATTTTTATCCATAAGTCCGTGGGCGATTGCGCCTTTGAAAATGATGGAAAGAAGAGAATAGATTTCTTCTGCTGTTTTTCCTTTGCCTTGTGCGGTAATTTCGTCAATAAGGTTTTGGCAATGTTCGGGAGTGATATCATTGAATTGTTTGTCACCGAAGATAGGCTGAATATAATTTTTATATCGATGCCAATCAGCGTTATAAGTCAGAGTGGAAACTTTGGGTAAACGGAACTTCTCAAAATAATAAACGGTGAAGGTATGTAAAGTGGAAAAAGGTGTGACTTTTTTCACGATAGGTTTCGCTGTTTTTAGTTTTTCAATAAAGAGTTTTTTAGCGGTTTCTAAATTCTTATTTGTAACGGAAATATTATAGCCGTTTTTCTTATAACGGATATCGTACGTGTAGCTATTTTTTCCGCATTTACGTTTGCGTACGTGGGCAGTACATCCATCTGCACGAAATTCTTTTCTAAATGATTTGGGCATAAGAGTTATCTCCTTTTGTGTAAAATATAATAACGAGGAAACAGCTTTGTGTTTGCTGTTTTCAGACTTGTTAAAAGTGTCCTTTTGCGGTGGTTGACTCGCAAAAAGACTTTCTAAGTAAAGTTCAATATGTTCACTTGCATCAGGGAATGTAGCAAGTTTTTTTATGTAAGTTGCAGATGATTTAATTTGTTGTTCAGTCATTGTCCTCCTTATAGAAAAATTAGGTCAACTTCCCCGTCGGGAAGCATAAACGCGTTCACTTTTGCCGTGATTTTCCTTTCTACCCCTAATACATACAAAAAAACGTCATTTGGTCCGCTTTTGGCGGATTATTTTTTGTTTCTACTATTAAAAGGTACAAAAAATGGGGTTTGGTCCGCTTTAAAGCGAAATTCCTCATATAAAATTGTCTTTACTATTAAAGTGAACACTTTAATGGCTAATGGTCCGTTTTTGGCGGAAAAATTTTATATAAATTTTGTCTCTACCCTTAAAGTGCACGCAAAAAAGGCTTTTGGCTCACATTTTTGGAAAAAAGTTTAAAATAAATGAAACAACATTTTGTATTTTACTTGTACGCGTTGTCTTCTACGCCAGACAGTCACACGGTCAACGTTCAGCATTTCTGCGATTTCAACGCCGCCCAGCCCTGCCATATAGCAATCTAAAACTTCATGTTCGCAAGGACTCAAGCCCATACGAGCAATGGTGTTATCCACGCCTGTATAATCCTTTTCTTGGTATGTATCGATTTCTACGGACAATTCTTCGGTATAATCATTGATATCACGGGCGCGGTTAACGTTTCTGCGTATTC
>JBGVQH010000143.1:0-3678 GCA_045127475.1 Candidatus Scatosoma sp. | reverse complement strand
GGTCTACGAGGTGGGTAACGGAGTCGAAAGGGGTGTTAGGTTCGTTAAAACCGATATGTCCGTTCGAGCCAAGCCCAAGCACCTGTACGTCCTGTTTCATGGTTTCAAGCAGAGCGTTATAACGGTCGCATTCCTTTTGTGCGTCGGGTGCGCTGCCGCAGGGCAGGTTGGTGTTTTTCTGGTCGATATCGATATGGTCGAACAGGTTGGTGCGCATAAAGTACGCATAGCTTTGGTCGTGGTCAGCGGTCAAGCCAACGTATTCGTCCAAGTTAACGGTGGAAACGTTTTTATAGGACGCGCCGCCGTTTGCGCAGTCTTTCGCCATTTCTTTATACATGCCGATGGGGCTGGAACCCGTTGCCAAGCCAAGCACGGCGTTGGGGTTCTTTTTTACGAGTTCAATCATAATTTCGGCTGCTTTTTTGCTCATTTCATCATAATTTTCGGTAATGATAACTTTCATAGTATGTACCTCAATCAAAATATTTTTTTAATAGTCTTATTATAGAACAAAATGCGCTTTTCGTCAAGCGTTTGGCACTCTTTTTTAATGAAATTAAAAATTAGGCAATATTATTCGCTGCGCTCGTAGCGTCGTCACGCAAGAGAATTCGCTTTTTTACTGATAAAGAGGTCGATTGTGTGCCCAAACAAAAGCGACGAATATACACACACGGAGGAAATGTTGTAAGGCTTGCCCGCGGTGGCACACCGCTCGCGCGAACCCGCGGTACTTCGCGGTTTCTCACCCACCTATACACCAAAAAAAGACAGGCGCAAGACCTGTCCTTTTTTGGCGCAGAAGGCAATATTATTCGCTGCGCTCATAGCGTCGTCGCGCAAGATAAATCTCGTTCAATAGTTTTTCTGCGTTGTTGCGCTCCTCGCGCGAACCCGCGGTACTTCGCGGTTTCTCACCCACCTATACACCAAAAAAAGACAGGCGCAAGAGCTGTCCTTTTTTTGGCGCAGAAGGCGGGATTCGAACCCGCGCTACGGTTTTCCCATACTACTCCCTTAGCAGGGGAGCCCCTTGAGCCTCTTGGGTACTTCTGCATGGCTCAAAATTTTCTTTATTTAAAAAGCTATATTACTATAGCATATTTTTTTTGCCTTGTCAAAGCTTTTTGCCTTAAAAAACGAAAAATGTTTTTTATTTTTTATGTCCTTTGTGTTGACGATTTGAAAAACAACTTGGAAAAAATAGTGCTGAAGTCTTGCATTATTTAGGGAAATATGCTAAAATATATGAAATACGTTTTATGAGAGGAAATAAAATATGAATATTTGGCATGATATAGCGCCTGAACGTATTAAGGCGAAGTGCTTTGAGGCGTTTATTGAAATTCCTAAAGGTTGTAAGGCAAAATACGAATTAGACAAAGAAACGGGGTTATTAAAGCTTGACCGCGTTTTGTATACGTCGACGGTGTACCCTGCGAACTATGGTTTTATCCCCAGAACGTTTGCCGACGATGGCGACCCCTTAGACGTGCTGGTGCTTTGCAACGAAACCATTTATCCCTGTACGCTGGTAAAATGCTATCCAATCGGGGTAATCAAGATGATTGACGGTGGTTCGCTGGACGAAAAGATTATTGCAATTCCGTTCGGGGACCCCACCTATAACGATTATTACGACATTCACGAGTTGCCCAAACACGTCTTTGAGGAAATGATGCACTTCTTCGAGGTGTACAAGTCTTTGGAACACAAGCAGACCACGGTGAAAGAAATTTGCCATCGCGACGAGGCAATGGAAATTATCAATAAATGTATCGACGCGTATAAACAGATTTTTACGGGCAAAGGTATATAATTTTGTTCTTTTGCGTATAAACGAACGGGAAAAAGGCGCGAGGATAAGGACTGACGAAGATGAAGAAATATCGAATTAAAAGGCTGCCGACGCAACAGAACGCAACCTTGAAAAACCGAATCGTCAAGACCCGTGGTAGGGCAAAATGGGTGGGCATAGTCTATCTTGCCGCCTCTTTTTTCGTTTTGCTTTCCGCTTGTTTTCCCATGATGAAATCAGACTACGTTAAGGTAGGTTTGGCAACGGTTTGGCGGGAATTCACGCTGTCGTCCTTTAAATCTATGAGCACGGCGGTTAACGTTCTTCCCTTTTTGCTTGCCTTGCTGTATATCGGCATGCTGATTTTGTTGGTGGTTATGTTTATTCGCGCGGTGTGGGGTATCGGCGGGTTGTTTAAACGCAAAGCGAATAAAAAATACGGATTCAACCTCAACGTTAACGCGATGCAGGGCATGGGTAAAGTCTTTTCGGATATGTTCGCGGTGGTTACGGGGGTGTATTTCGTGATTTTCGCGTTGAGCGGGAGCGGAAAACCGACGGCGTTTTTCTACGTGTTTGTTGCGCTGTGTTTGACTGTGCATTTTCTGTGCGGTATCCGCGGCGGGAAGACGAGTTATTTCCAGGTAGATGAAAACGGTCAAATGGTAGAACGCCGCCGCCTTGTTGGGCGCATTGCCCCTTTTTGCCGCAATTTTTTGCAGATTATCGGCGTATTTGCCATGATGTATTTGTTTTTACGCACTAGCCGTATACACGAATGTATCGAGGCAATGCTCAAAAAGGACGTTTGGGTGAACCATTTTTTAAAGAACGTCGTCAGTTTTATGTCGCTGCTGCTGCAATTTGTTACGGGAATATCCCTGCTTGTATTGTTAAAGCACGCTACGGGGACGGCGGAATTTGATATGGAAGGTACGCGCGCGTCGGGTATGAAAAATTACCGCGTCTTTGCGTTTTTTATCTTTTTGGCAAGCGGAGCAACCTTTTTCTATCGAGAGCTGTTTGGCGAAGTGGCGTTGTATTACGATGTGGCGCTTGAAAAAACCTTTATCACCATCTCCCGTTGGACGGATCAAACGTCGCTGATTTTGGCGGGGCTGGGTTTAGTTATGTTTATTTTTGAGGTCATTATGCGCAATTATCCCCGCATACGTGTCGCAACGAACGAAAAAACGGACGAAAAAGAGAGTGTGGACGACGGGCAAAAAACGGACGAGGACGACCAAGCTGTTCAGCAGGCAATCGACGTGCCGACGACGCAGTTATAAATCGCTGAAAAATATAAAAAGTTGGGATAAAACGCTTGAAAAAAGCGTGTAATTACGATATAATAGGAACAATGACCGCGGTGCGGTGCAAGGAGAGAAAGTTATGGCAAAAGAGAATCAGTTTGTAGAGCAAATTGCCGATATTGACGGGGATTTCCCCCAATGGTATACGGACGTTGTGTTAAAGACGAAACTTGTGGATTACGGACCTGTAAAAGGGACGATGGTTATCCGTCCGTACGGCTATGCGATTTGGGAGAATATTCAAAAGGAAATGAATGCGCGTTTTAAAAAACGCGGCGTGGAAAACGCTTATTTCCCGTTACTTATTCCCATGAGCTATTTTACGAAAGAGGCGGAGCACGTAGAGGGCTTTGCGCCCGAGGTGGCGGTAGTAACGCACGCGGGCGGTGAGGAGCTTGCCGAGCCTTTGGCAATCCGTCCTACGTCCGAAACAATTATCGGTACGATGATGGCGAAGTGGGTGCAGTCCTACCGCGATTTGCCCTTGAAAGTCAATCAATGGTGTAACGTAATGCGTTGGGAAAAGACTACCCGTCCGTTCCTGCGTACCAGCGAGTTCTTATG
>JBGVQH010000142.1:0-3526 GCA_045127475.1 Candidatus Scatosoma sp. | reverse complement strand
AGCGCTACACCGTTTTTTATAAAAAACGCCTCAGAAAGCCGATTTGACTTTCGAGGCGTAATCATAATCCCTTTCGTTTTTATTCTTCGTAAGAAAGCTTTACGACAATGATGCCGTCTATGGTACAAACACTTCCCGCCTGCGGATAAACGGGCATCGACTTTACCTGCTCCCACGTTTTGATTTCGTTTGCTTTCTCGTCGCCAACTACCTTAATCGGATAACGCACGACAATATCAAAATATGCCTGCCACGTCGTCAAATAGCTAACCGAAGCATTGTAATCCACCCCCGCGACAAACAATTCTCCGCCGTCTAAGGCAAACAAGCGCATATCCTTATGTATTTCGTCAAAATTCCCTAAAAATGCTACTTCCGTTTCTCCGTATACGTAGCCGTCCTCTTCCTCAATTTTCGAAATCAGTCTAGATACGGAGGACAACGTTGCCTGTGCGTCCAACTCTTTTTTTACGTAGCAGGTATTTGAAACCCCCATTCCGTTAAAAATCACAAACAGCGCCAACGGAAAAACGACAAATGCATTTTTTAAGGCATACCCTTTCTTTTCCCCCTGCTTTGTCGTTCCATACCAACACAGCAGCACGATGGCAATCGGATAGAACATCCATGCCCCCATCTTCATAACGTCATGGCACATATCCGCCATCACCACCACCAAACTCATGGTAAGAGGTAACAGCAACAGGAAAAGCAACGCACAAAGAACGTTCCCTCTTTGCAACCCCTGACGACGCACCCCCAAGCAATAACAATACACCGTATACACAAGCAACAGCGCATTTAAAATGCAAATCAGCCAGTTCCCGACGGCAACTCCCCGTATAGCCCACGTAGAATACGCCGTAGATAACTTTCCGCAGCCAGGCACGAACAAAATCAAAAACGTACGCCCATACGCTTTTGCAATGCGCACAAGATACTCTATCGGGCCAACCAACAATTTTTGCGCATCATTATAATCGGTAAGAGCTTGTCCCCACAGCTTTTCAAATCCCCAAGAAAGCGCAAAATATACAAAGCAATAAACTGCCAAAAGCAACATCACGAGCAACAGTCGTTTAAATACCGCTTGCCACGCCTCTCCACGTAAAAGCGTCTGCACGGCGTATAACAATAGCAGCGTAACGCTAATCCCAAGATAGCCCTGATAGATTCCCAACAAAAGGATAGTGCCCACCCCGACAAGCAGAGGCGTCGTTTTTTTGTTTTTTCCGTTTGTCCATACGTAAACAACCCATACGGACAGGAAAAACGCAAACATATCCCCCGTAAAATCGTGCATAAAAGAAGCCAAAACAGCCGTTACGGTTACGTTGACACTGAAAATACCCGACAGCAAAATCACCTGCCACGCGCTGCGCAATGCAAACGTTTTACAAAGAAAATATACTCCGCAAGCCACAAACGTCAACCCGATAATTCCGGCAAACCACGGTAAAACGTACGCCTCGCCTGTGATAAAACGGAAAATCGGCTCGATAAACCGCCCTATTCCGAATTTTTGTCTAGCAGAAACCACATTGTAAAATTCGTACAACGCGTCATGCGACACGTTGAGGTTAAAGAACGCAAATCCGTGAGCACACAACCCAAACACGAAAGTCGCAATCAACGCCGTAAGAAAGAGGTTTTTATAAGAGAGTTCTTTTTTTAAGCTCTGTATCCCCTTTTGAAAAAGGCTTTCTTCGTCTTGCAATTTTTCCTGATTGTCCATAGGTATTCTCCCTTGTTGGTTACAGTTCCATTATATTTTACCCCCTTCGTTTTGTCAAGCGTTCTAAAAGCGTCCTATTCAAAATCATCAAAATTACGCTCCGCGCCCCGATAGGGAGGGTTTTGCGGTGCATAGGGCATAGGCTGCGGCGGGTGCGGAGGCGGAATAGACGACGGGGGCGAGGGCGGACAGCCGTGTTTGCCTTTTTTCCGCTCGCAAGGCAGCCCGACGTTGACTAGCACAACGTCCTCGCCAATTTTTACGATACTCTTCAAATCGATAAACAGCGCACTCTTTTTTCCCATCAAGCCCCTGCCGCCCGGCACGACGATCCCCAACCACTTGTTTTCAGGATAGCACAGCGCGACGTCGCAAACCTTGCCTAACTTTTTACCGTCTTGCGTATTGATCACTTCTTTCGTCCGTAAATCGGAAAAGCTAAGTTCCATAAAAAACGCCCCTTGCAAATACTCTGTTACAGTATATGCAGGAGCGGAAAAATGTGTTCCCTTTTACGAGATATTGAATCGAATATTTTGCAGCGCGTTTTTTTCCAAACGGGATACCTGCGCTTGGCTAATCCCCACCTCTTCGGAAATTTCCGTCTGCGTTTTTCCTTCATAGTATCGCAAAAACAGAATTTTCCGTTCGCGGTCGCCCAGCTTTTCCATCGCCTCGGACAGTGCGACGTGCTCCGTCCAAATTTCGTCCGTATTCTTGTCGTCGCAGAGCTGGTCCATCAGCAAAAGGGTATCCCCCGATTTGTTGTACACGGGCTCGTAAATGGATACGGGGTCGGAAATCGCGTCTAAGGCATACACAACCTCGCGTTCCGCAACACCCAGCTCCGCGGCGATTTTTTCAATGGTCGCCTCCTCGTCGCGCGCCTCAATCGCCTCGCGCACCTTTAAAACCCTATACGCCGTATCGCGGATACTGCGCGATACGCGCAGCGAATTCCCGTCCCGAAGATACCGTTTTATTTCGCCAATAATCATGGGTACGGCGTAGGTGGAAAATTTAACGCCCACGCTCAGGTCAAACCCGTCGATTGCCTTGATGAGCCCCACGCACCCCGCCTGAAATACGTCGTCCGCACCCAAATTTTTAATGCGGAAACGCTTGACAAGGGACAACACCAAACGCATATTGCCGACAATAAATTTGTCCCGCGCCCGTTTATCCCCCTCTTTTAATCGCCTCATCAAATCTTCGCTTTCCTTTGCGCTAAGCTTTGGCAAGCCCGACGTATCCACGCCGCAAATCTCTACTTTTTGCATACTTTTCAGGTCCTCCTTATCCGTATGTAAAAACTAAAAGACAGGGGGGACGAGTCGCTTTCAAGCGCAAAAACGCTCTGCAAAAGTATGCGCTATGCGCTTATTTTTTATACGCACCGTGTTTGCCGTTTTTTATTCCATTTTTGCAATTTCCTTTTTTAAACGCAGAATAATTTTTTTCTCCAAACGGGATATGTAGCTTTGGGATATCCCTAGCATATCCGCTACGTCCTTTTGCGTCATCTCCTCGCCACCGCCAAGGCCAAAACGCAAAAACATAATTTTCCGTTCTCGTTCGCTTAGCTTTTTAAGCGCCTCTTTCAGCTGTTCCTTTTCAGCGTTCGCCTCAATATCTCCGTACACGGTATCCGCCGAAGTCCCCAAAACGTCGGATAAAAGTAGCTCGTTCCCCTCAAAATCGGTGTTGAGCGGCTCGTCGAAAGACACCTCGCTCTTTAAGCGCGCCGTTCGCCGCAAATACATTAAAATTTCGTTTTCAATACACCGTGAG
>JBGVQH010000141.1:0-2588 GCA_045127475.1 Candidatus Scatosoma sp. | reverse complement strand
CCTCGGGAAAAGAGGAAATATACGAATATACCGAATATGCCAAGCCACGTTTTTCACGTACTTCTTGGAAAAGTCGCGCGCTCATTGATCCGCCGAATATGCCGTTGATTGCGCTGACCATATCCTCGCGTTCATCTCCGCGGCAAACGGAGGGATAGGCGATTGCTATGTGCATTTGTTCAATCGGCTTTTGTTTAACAAGGCTTAAATGCTGTTTGATAATTTTTGGTTTTCTATTTTCAAACGCGCCCTTTTCCAGCCTACCAAAATACGTTTCTACAAGCGATTGCGCCGTTGCCATATCCACGCCGCCTGCAAAGGAAATCACGATATTTTCAGGACAATACCGCGCCCGTTTATATTTCTGTACGTCGTCAAACGTAAAACCCTTGACGTTTCGTGCGCTGCCCAAAATATTTCTGCCGTAGTTTTCCTTGCCGTAAAAAGCGTTGGCAAGCAAGTCCAAACACAAATCCTCAGGGGTATCCTCGTTCATGGAAATTTCTTCGCAAATAACCCCCTTTTCCCGTTCCATTTCCTCTTCGGGATAGGTTGCGTTTAAAAACAAATCGGATAAAAGTTCAAAGCAGTCCGCCGTGTGGTCAGACGTACATTTTGAATAATAACAGGTTAAATCCTTGCCCGTAAAAGCGTTGACCTGTGCGCCGATCCGATCGAACGCGTCCGAAATTTCAAAAGCGTTGCGCTTTTGCGTGCCTTTGAATTGCATATGTTCGATAAAATGCGAAATTCCATCCTCTTTGTCCGTTTCCACGCCCGCGCCCGTACCGACGAGTATCCCCATCGTTACCGACATTAGTCCTTCCATGTTTTTTGCCACGAGCCTAAGCCCGTTATCGTATCTCTTTTCGTATACCATCTATCCGTTCTCCTGTAAATTTTCAGAAACCGTAACCGTTTCCAAACCGTTGTTTTTATAATACGTCAAAATATCGTCTAACGCCGCCGCCGTTTCCGCCATGGGGTGCATCAAAATAAAATCCCCTTTTTGCACGTTTTTGGTCGCGCGCTGATAAATCAATCCTTGATCTTTATCCCGCCAATCAATCGTGTCTTTCGACCATAACACCGTCGTCATATTGAGTGCCTGACAAGCAGTGAGCATATCGTTTCCGTACGCACCCGACGGCGGCGCAAACAGCGTGGGTTTTTCCCCGATGGACAGCTCGATAAAGCGGTTGCAATTAGAAATTTCCTGCTGATTTTGCAATACGCTGAGCTTATCGTGCGATTTGTGGAAATACCCGTGATTGCCGATTTCGTGTCCCTTTGCATAAATATCGCGCAGACAATCCACGTTGTCGTCTGCCCAACAACCGCCGATAAAAAAGGTCGCTTTTGCATTGTATTCCTGCAACGTATTCAAAATGGTATACACCTCTTCCGTGCCCCAATATACGTTGAACATCAAGGAAACTCCCTTTCCGTTTTTACCTGCACTGCGGTAAAATTTTGTTTCTTTACCGTCGGTTACCATCGTCTTTTCCATAGGCGCAAGACAAAGTACGCCTATTGCCAAAACAAGTACGCTGAGTACAAGATTAGACGCAATTTTTACATGCAGCTGAGATATAATCGGTCTGTTTGCGGATTTTTTCAAAACGCACCTCGAAAAAAAAGGATTTTTCTTTATCCTATTTTTCTTTTTATGCCGTTATGCCCAAAAGGCGAAAATCCGTTTGCAATTTTCTTTATTTTAATTTTACAATCGTAACCCCTGTATCTCCCTCGCCGTATTTCCCAAGGCGATATTCGGCTACGTTGCTGTGTGTACGCAAAAATTCGTGTATTCCTGCGCGGAGCTTGCCCGTGCCCATACCGTGCACGATACGCACTTCTTCCAAATTCGATATAACCGCTGCGTCTAAAAAACCCTCAACCTCAGGTAACGCCTCGTGCACCGTCAAGCCGATAACGTTGATTTCCAACGACGAAGTACGCTTGGGTTGTAAGGATTTTGTAACCTGTACGTTATCCGTTCCGCTCGGTTTCTTCCATTTTTGCGCCTTAGGCTTAGTCTGTGTTTTTTGCGGAATAATTACAACTGAAAGTTCGGAAATTTTACTCCGCATGCGGATACTGCCGCAAAGCACCTCTGCCTCGTCCTTTTGCGGACGAATATTTTGCACAACGCCTTGCTGATTGAGCGTTTTTACAAACACCGACATACCGACCTTTAATTCGCTGGCCTTTACAGGCGCGTATTGCGGTGTAAAATCCTCTTCGTGCTCACTCTCGAACGCTTTATCGGCGAGCTTATTTTTCAGCGTTCTCGCCTTAATTAAATCAGCTTGCGAAAGATTTTCTTGGGCAAAAATCTCCTCGATTTCGTGTAAAATCTCTTCCGCATCCGCCGTGCGCTCGTTGATAATACGCCGACTTTCGGCTTTTGCAGAGGTAAACAGTTTTTCCTTTTCGCGTTTGAGTTTATTGCGCTCCGTTTCTAATTCCTGTAATTTTTCTTGCCATTCCGCTTTTAAACGGTTGGCTTGTTTTAAACTTTCTTCTGCGGCGATACGGCTTTCCTCTGCCGTGCGAACGATATTTTCAAATTTTTGCGCATCCTC
>JBGVQH010000140.1:0-6281 GCA_045127475.1 Candidatus Scatosoma sp. | reverse complement strand
ACAAGCCCTATAAAATTTTGTCTTTCCGCGTCGGAAATGACGGCGCGGCGTATTTGGGCTTGCGCGGGATTCCCGATAGAAACGCAGCAGAGCTTTTCCGTGGCAAAAAACTGGAAGGGGAGCGTGAAGACGCGCCTGCGTTGGAAGAGGGCAGATACTATATCGTTGATATTTTAGGGCTTACCTGCGTTACTGAGGATGGGGAAGAGTTGGGTGTCGTAACGGACGTTCGTAACCTGTCTTCCGACGTTTACACCATAGAAAAAGCAGGGAAAAGTATTCTCTTCCCTGCCGTAAAAGGTGTGATTGTTAAGGTCGATTTAGATAATCAAAAACTGATTGTCAACAAAGCCGTTTTCGACGAAATCGCTGTCTATTGAGCGTTGCTATAAACGGAGCGAATCGTTTTTACAAAGGGTTTGGACGAGAGGACTGCTAGCCCTGCCACGAGAACGAGTGCGGCGTCGATAAATACGTACGAATTGTAGGCTAAGCTGTACGCCCAAACGTTTTGACCCTCGGCGTACGCCTCAAAGGCGAGTGCACCTGAAAGGACGTGGCAGACAAACCGCATCATGCCGGCAACGACTGCGCCCAGAGTAAACTGAAGTTGTGGTGCTTTGCGGAGTGGACGGAAATTGCGGAAAAGTCCTGCCAGCCCAACCGCCGAAAAAGCGATAGGATAATCGAGTAAAAACTGTGCGGGGTGTATAATCCACGGGTCTTGTAACGCTTGTAGTGTGCCGTAAACGAACCCGACAAACACACCCTTTTTCGTGCCAAAAATGTAGGCGTAGAGCATGACGGGGAACAGGCTGACGAGGGTTACGCTACCGCCTGCGGGCATGTCCCACAGCTTGATATAGGACAGAGCGTAGCTCATGGCGACGCAAATCCCTGCATAGGCAAGTGCGCGGCTGTCAAAACGGAGCTTTTGTCTGTCAGTAAAAGCAAACGCCATGATAGCCCCGACGGTAATCGCTGCTGAAAGATACAGGGCGACCTGCTTTACCGTTGCCGAGTCCGAATTATAATATCCGTCGTTTGCGATTTTCTTTTTATAATAGAGAGCAAGGCAAACCAACGCGGCGACAAGGGCGATGGAACAAAGAGCGCCGCCGATAATGCCAACGGCGTTTTTCTTGTTCGGCGCGCATTTTGCGGTAACGGCAAACGCCGTCAGGGCGCAGAGGCAAAGGCTTACCAAAACGATTAAGGGCAGTAACACAAACCGTACCAAAATCCGTTTGTCCAACCAGTTTTCTTCGGCGTAGCTATCGCTGTAATTTTTAGCGATATTCAGCGCAAAAAAGACGATGGCAAGGACGAGCAGGAACAAGCCAAAACCGAACGCGAGCCATTTGCAAACGGATGCAAAAGCGTTTCGTTTCACAAAAAACACGATTGCGCCACAAAGGAGTACAGCGGCAAGTATGCCAAGGGTCAACCATTTTGCAATCGGCTCAAATTTTTCCACGGCATACGCCGAAGAAAGAAGGGAAGAAAGATACATAAAAAGCCTCCTTTTTTCCGCCGTACGCGCTTTTCGGGAAAAGAAAAACGCCCTGATTTTTGCAGATACGCAAAATCGTCGGGCGTGCAATTTTCTTCATTACCCCCTATACGTGCCGCGATTAATGCGCTAAACACAGGTTTTGGGGAAGAAAAACGGTTATCAATCTCTCGCTCAAGTATTACCTTGCCGATTCCAATGGTATAATCTCAGCCTTAGATAGGCACCCACGACGGATAGTTAAATTTTAGTAATTTCATTATAGAATATCGAAAACAAAAAGTCAAGCCTTTCGACAAAAAAGGAGAAAAAAATATGCGTTACGATTTTTATGCGTACATGGATAGAATGAAATACATCAAGCGTTGGCAGCTGATGCGTTCCACGCGCGAAGAGAACATCATGGAACATTCGCAATCGGTTGCGTTATTATCGCACGCCCTGGTTACCATTCACAACCAAGTGTTCGGGGGTAAGGCGGACGTGTTAAAAACGGTACTCTACGCGATGTACCACGAAACGAGCGAAGTGATGACGGGGGATTTGCCCACGCCTATCAAATATTATAACAATAGCATTCATGGGGCGTATAAAGAACTGGAAAAGAACGCGTGCGAAAAAATGGTAGGTATGCTGCCCAACGAAATGCAAACGGGTATTGCTCCTTACGTACTTGCGGACGAGAACAGCCAAGAATACCGCCTTGTCAAAGCGGCGGATAGACTAGCGGCGTATATCAAATGCGCAGAAGAGCTCCGCAGCGGTAACACCGAGTTTATCAAAGCGAAAAAGAGTATCGAAGAAGATTTACACGCGCGCAACATGCCCGAGGTGGAATACTTCTTTAAGCACTTTGCACACTCGTTTGAATTATCTTTGGACGAGCTAGAAGGATTTTAAAAAATAAAGGAATAGCCATCATGGAAAAATTTTTGCTTAATGGAACATGGAAAATTCAGAGTAATACCTACGATACGGTAGGGGACGTACCCGGTTCGGTGTATTCGGCGTTGCTTTCTAACGGCTTGATGGAAGACCCGTTTTATCGGGATAATGAAAGAAAAGCCTTGGAGATTATGGACGAAGAATTCGTCTTCACCAAGGAGTTTTCGTACACGAAAAAATCTAAAAATGTCCTGCTCGTTTGCGAAGGGATAGACACCCTTTGCGATTTGTATATCAACGGGCAGTTCGTTGCGCACACGGATAACATGCACCGCACGTACGTTTTTGACGTCACGCAGTATTTGGCGGACGGCAACAACGTAATCAAGGCGGTCTTCCCGCCCTACGACGCCTATATTAAGGCGAAGAGTAAGGAAAAGAAAATCAATAGCGGTACGGGCGCAACAATGGTGGGCTTTGCTTACGTTCGCAAAGCCAGTTATATGAGCGGTTGGGATTGGGGTCCTATGCTCCCCGACGCAGGGATATGGAAGGATATCTATCTTATCGACGGTGACCTGCCCCGCATTACGGACGTGCGGATTTTACAACGGCACGAAAGCGAGCGGGTGTTCGTTACCGTTACGGCGGAAACGAGTGCTCCTGCGGAAACAAACATTAAAATCATTGCCCCCGACGGCGAAGAAATTTTGCTTGCAAACGGTGTGGAAACAGAGATAAAAAATCCTCGGCTTTGGTGGCCGAACGGCTACGGAAAGCAACCCCTTTATCGCGTAGTTACCGAGTGTGTTTTGAATGGAAAAATTGTGGACGAAAACACGAAAAAAATCGGACTTCGCACACTCGTTGTCAGCCGTGAAAAGGACGAGTGGGGGGAAGAATTCTGTTACAAAATCAACGGTATAAAAATCTTTGCAATGGGCGCGGATTATATCCCAGAAGATAATATTTTGAGCAGAATCAGCCGTGACAGAACGAAAAAACTGCTGGAAGATTGTATCTTCGCCAATTTTAACTCTATCCGCGTTTGGGGCGGCGGCTTTTACCCGCACGATTATTTCTTTGAGCTGTGCGACGAGCTGGGTATCGTCGTCTTTATGGATATGATGTTCGCTTGTTCCGCTTATCCTTGGGATGAAGAGTTTTTTGAAAACATATCGGTAGAAGTAGAAGAAAACTTAAAGCGCATTCGCCATCACGCGTGTATCGGCGTTATTTCGGGCAATAACGAAATCGAACAAGAAGCTACGGCTGCCCATTGGTGGACGAAGGAAGAAAGGGCGGGCTATTTAAAGATGGCAGAATTTGTAATTCCGCAGATCGTAAAAGAGGTGTGCCCCGAAATATCCTTTGTGTCGTCCTCGCCCTCGTCATACGGTTTTTACAATAACCCGCAAGACGAAAACGTAGGCGACCAGCATTATTGGATGGTATGGCACGGCAATATGCCTTTTACCGAATACCGAAATCATTATTTTAGATTTTTAAGCGAATTTGGGTTCCAATCCTTCCCGTCGGTAAAAACGATTGAAGAATTTACGTTGCCCGAAGACAGAAATCCGTTTAGCGCAGTGATGGAATTGCATCAAAGAAACGCGTCGGCAAACGGCAAAATTCTCAATTACCTTTCGCAAACCTATCTCTATCCGTCTAAATTTGAAAATTTGGTGTACGCCTCGCAGCTTTTGCAGGCGGAGGCAATCAAGTATGGCGTAGAGCATTTGCGTAGAAACCGCGGCAGATGTATGGGCACGCTGTATTGGCAATTAAACGATTGCTGGCCTGTTGCAAGTTGGTCGAGTATTGACGGCAACGGCAGGTACAAGGCGTTGCATTACGAAGCGAAACGGTTTTTCGAGCCGATACATATCTCTTGCGAAGAAACGGGGGAATATTCCACGCGTAAGGATATCACGGACGAGCGGTATTACGGGTATGAAACCAAGGCGAAAATTTTCGTTCATAACGAGACGTTGGCGGACGTTGCGGGCGAAGTTGAGTGGACGTTATACACCAACGATGGTACGCCGTTGCAAAGCGGACAAGAAAAGCTGTTTGTAAAAGCGTTGTCGTATGCAAGCTTGAACGAAATTGATTTTTGCAAGACGGACGTGAGAAAAAATTATCTGTCGTTCTCCTTTAAGGTGGCGGGAGAAATCCTGTCAAGGGGCGTGGTATTATTCACCAAACCCAAGCATTATCAGTTCCTTGACCCTAAGCTTACGGTAGAGTTGCGTGGGGACGAGCTGATTATCACCGCCGACGCTTTCGCAAAATACGTTTATATCAGCAACGCTAACGACGATTTGATTTTGTCCGACAATTTCTTCGATATGGACAAAGGACAAAAACGAGTGAAAATTGTATCGGGCGAAGCAACCGATTTAAAGGTAAAATCGGTGTACGATATTCGATAAAACAAAAAAATAAAAGGCGAAGTGCGCTCGGTGGATAGTCGGGCGCGCTTTTTTTGCCGAACACTTGACATTTTGCTGCAAGTATGCTACACTAAATAGGTAAGGAAACGCCCGACGAACGGGAAAGGATATGCAAAGATGAATATGGAAGAATACGTGGCGTCGCTTGCCACTTTGTGCGCAGACGATACAAAATTAAAAGAGCTGCGCAGAGGTTTGCCTTTGGGTAGGGACGTGGTGGAAAATATCGTGCTTTCGCAAAAGAGCGAACGCCCTTTTACCGTGCGTCATACCTGCATAACGGGCAGAAACCGCTTGGGGTATATTCGGCGTATGCTTTTGGCGATTTCTCGCCTGTACACCCGCGAGGAGGCGTGTTTTTTGGTGCTTTCGCCCCAAACGGAATACGGGGAATTGTTGCGGGTAAAGAGTATGGACGTTACCGTTCCCTATATTTTCACCAAGACCGATTTGGCGCAAGCAACGCGCACGGTTAAGGAGCTTTTGGAACAACGGGAAAGCGGTAAGGGCTATCCGCGTTTGTTCTTGGTTTTGGACGGGTTGGAGTGCATTGAGGGTTGCAACGCAAACGGGGACTTGGAAGAATATCGCGAAATTTTCGACCTGTTTACCCGTCGTAGCGACGTGGACGTGATTACGGGGGTGGATTTGATGAAGAGTATTTTCAGCGGCTATCCCGGAGCATTCGTCGGGGTGGGCAACTGCCTCGTCAGCTTGCGCGAAGAGGGAAAAGCAGACGTAACGTACGTGGACGAAAACGGAGGACTTTCCTTGCCGACGCCCATTCATTATCCGGCTACGCCGTCCATTACGGAAACGATAATTTTCTTAAATTCGTTGTCGAAAACCGAACCGAACGTCCAGCCAAACGACGAATAAGTACATATGAAAAAAACGAACGAATTTGACTTTCATCGCATACCGTCCCCCCTGCTTTCATGGTATCGGGCGAATAAGCGCGCCCTGCCTTGGCGGGAAAATTCCACCCCCTATCGGGTATGGGTGTCTGAAATTATGCTCCAACAAACCCGCGTAGAGGCGGTTAAGGAGTATTATTTGCGTTTTATGGCAGAGTTGCCCACGGTGGAGGATTTGGCGTTTTGCGAAGAAGAAAAGCTGTTAAAGCTGTGGGAAGGGTTGGGCTATTACAGCCGCGCAAGAAATCTGCAAAAGGCGGCGAAAAAAATCGTCTATGAATACGACGGGAGTTTCCCGACGACGGTGGAAGAATTAAAGGATTTGCCTGGTGTTGGCTCGTACACAGCAGGTGCGATTGCCTCGATAGCCTACGGTTTGCCCGTGGCGGCAGTGGACGGCAACGTCTTTCGTGTAGCCTCGCGTTTGGAAGAAAATCCGTTGGTGATTTCCGACCCCAAATATAGAAGATATTTAGAAGAAAAGCTGTCGGAGGTCTATCCGCCCTC
>JBGVQH010000139.1:0-13830 GCA_045127475.1 Candidatus Scatosoma sp. | reverse complement strand
TAAATATACGTAGAAATCGTCAAAAAATGGCAAAAAAACCAAGAAAATCGGGGAAAGGAGTTTTACAGAAAATGAGGATTTTAATCGTCGACGACGAAATTATGATTAGAAACGTTTTGCGTGAATACGTAGAATTTGAAGGGAACGAGGCGTTTGAAGCGGAAGACGGAATGCAAGCGGTTAAGCTGTGCCGCGACAACGATTACGATTTGATATTGATGGACGTAATGATGCCCCATTTAGACGGGTATTCGGCGGTAAAAGAAATCAAAAAAATCAAGGATATTCCCGTGATTATGCTCTCGGCGCGCGGCGAAGAATACGACAAGCTGTTCGCTTTTGAAATCGGTGTGGACGATTACGTAACCAAGCCCTTTTCGCCCAAGGAAGTGATGGCGCGCATCAACGCCGTTACCAAACGCCACACGGCAAAAGAATCTAAGAATGAGATTTTGAAATTCGAGGGTTTGGAAATCGATATGGCGGGCAGAAACGTATACGTAGACGGCGTAAAAGCCGAGCTGACCCCCAAGGAATACGAGTTGCTCTTTTATTTGGTGCGTAACAAAGGGATTGCGCTCACAAGAGAAAAACTCCTTTACGACGTATGGGGATTTGATTTTTACGGCGACGACCGTACCGTGGACACGCATATTAAGATGCTCCGCGGCAATTTAAAGGAGTATCGTAAATTTATCGTTACCTTACGTGGCTTGGGTTATAAATTCGAGCTTTAACGAAGCGTAGGAAAGAAAGGCAAGGACGGAGCTGGAGTATGGCAAGGAACAAGACGCCGAAAGAGAATACGAAAAGACAGCGCGGCGTTCCAAAATTCCGCAAAAAGCAGCGGACGGCGAGCGTATATTTTTTGCTGTGCACGGTGTTTGCGGCGTTATCCCTCGTCGTCGTTTTGGTGTTCAGTATTCCTCAACAATATATTTTCTCACGCACGTACCAAAAAGAGGCATCCGAGAGTGTTTTGGCAAAGGGGCGGGTAATCGGGTACGATTTGAACGACGGCTTGCCGCAGGAATGGGAATCGGGTTGGAGTGCGTACGTTCGTAAGCTATCCTATGCACATCAGGTTCGCGTGTTCATTTTAACAGAGCAGGGCGAAGTGCTGTATCCCGAAGAAGTAACTGCGCCGCCCACGCAAGCGGGGAGCGATAGCACTGCAAGCGCGCGACCTACGGGAGACGTGGGGATTTCGGAATACCTCACGGGGGCGCATATCGGGAAACTCAACGCCGAACAGAGCGGTTACGTCGTTTATAAAGGGGACGGCGAATACGTTTACGGGCAGAAAGTGGTAATCGACGGAAAAACGGGGTATTTGTACGTTGGGCAGTCGTTAGAGTTGATGACAACAGCACTCAAAAGTATGTCTACGCGTATTGTGCTCTTGGCGATTTTTGTATTTTTGCTCAGCTTTTTCGTGAGCAGTGCGGTGGCAGGTTGGTTGGTAAAACCGATGGCAGAGATGACGGAAAAGGCGCGGCGGTTGGCGCAGGGGAATTTTGATATGGACTTCCACGGCACCGACTACGGGAAAGAGATGGTAGAGCTTGCGGATGCGTTAAATCATGCGCGGGACGAGCTGTCCAAGACGGACCGCATGCAAAAGGAAGTGATTGCCAACGTTTCGCACGATTTCAAAACCCCCCTGACCATGATTAAGGCGTACGCGTCTATGATTATTGAAATTTCGGGGGATATTCCTCAAAAGCGAAATCAACACGCACAGGTCATTATTGACGAAACCGATCGCTTGACTTCGTTAGTTAGCGACGTGCTCGATTTGTCGAAGATTAGCTCAGGAATACAGCCCTTGCAGGTGCAACCTACGGATATATCCGTTTGCGTGCACGAAGCGCTGAAACGATTTGAATATCTTAAAGAAACGCAGGGCTATCATTTTGAAACGGAGATAGACGAAGGTTTGTTTTCGATGGTGGACGAGCTAAGATTGGGGCAAGCGATTTACAATTTAATCGGCAATGCGGTCAATTACACAGGCGCAGATAAACGGGTAATCGTAAAACTGAAACGGGAAACGGAGGGCTTTCGTTTTTCCGTTACTGACACGGGCGCGGGGATACCAAGTGAGGAATTAAACGACATTTGGGAGCGGTATTACCGTTCTAGTTCCTCGCACAAACGCCCTGTACAAGGCACGGGGTTGGGGCTTTCGATTGTGAAAACGATTTTGGAAAAGCATCAGTTGGATTTTGGAGTGAATAGCGAAGTTGGGAAGGGCAGTACGTTTTACGTTTGCTTTTCCGATCTTCCGTAAAAGGAATAGGAGGGTATATGGAAACGAAGAAACAGGTGGAAAGCACCGAAAAGGAAAGCGAAACAAAGAAAAAGACGATTGTGCGGGAAGGGCAAGCAAAACCCAAGGAGAAATCCGCCGCAAAATCGATTGAAGAAGTCGTTAAAAAATTAAAGAGCGTGGAAAAGGAAGTAAAGGCGGCGGAAAAGAAAGAGGCGGCCTTTGTTCCTGACGATAAGGATAAAAAGCCCAAGGATTATGCGGAAAGGGTGCAAATTGCTGCCCGTTATAACGACGATCAGGCAAAAAATATGCTCCGCAAGAAAATTGCGCAGTATAAAGAAGTGCATTTGCGCTTTTTGCAGAAAATAGAAGAGCCAACGGCGTTCAAGACGGAAAAGCTGTTCGTGCCCGTGTATTGCGGAAAGGCGGACGTGCGCTATTCGTGGAAGACGAAGGTAAACAAGGAAGAGAGCGCGCACGAGGAAATTTGCACCAAGGAAAAGCGGTTCTCGTCTGCTAAAACCGATTTGGACGTTACGAATTTCTTGCTTGGCGAGCTCCCGCAGGTCGAGGAAAAGAAGGGCGTGGAGCTGGTGGAAAAGGATGGGTATACCTTTAAGAAGACGGTGAAGAAATTTAACGCTTGTTTAAAATCTGCTGCCCCTGCCAAGCACGCGAAGATTGAAAAACGAGACGAAACGTACGCTCTTGTTTACGTGCCCGTTATGAAAACGACTTGCACGTTGGACGGGGAAAAATACGTCGGGTACGTCAATTTGCACAACGGTGCTTGCTATTCCTCGTATAAGGTAAGCGACGTGTTGGAAAAGGCGGCGGAAAAGGCAACGCTTGCAGCGAAATTTGCAAAACGCACCCTTTGGGGGACGTTCTTGTTCTCGTTGACGTTCTGTCTGCTCACGATTGTCAGCGCGTTAAAGTTGACCGATTGGAGTTTTGGAGCATTGACGACGAAAACCGTTTGGGTTACCTGCGTTTTGGCGGCGCTGTCGTTGCCGTCCTTATGTTTAATGTTGGGGATTAACGCCATCAAGAAAGACGCGCTGATTGATAAATCCATTCGTTTGAACAAGCTGCCCGGCGTAGCGTGGTCGCGGTTTGCCTCCGTCGTCGGGGTGCTTTGTACAATCGGTGCGGTACTGTTATTCTTCTTTGAGGTAATGATTTAACGGATAAAGTCTGCGATTGTCGGCGTTTTTGTTGACACTCGCAGATTTTTATAGTATAATAAGGGCAAGTAAATATTCTTTGGGGCGGGGTGAGATTCCCCACCGGCAGTACAGTCTGCGAAGGGCGGCGTTTGAAAAGGCGCGCCCCCGATTTGGTGCAATTCCAAAACCGACGGTTAAAGTCCGGATGAGAAAAGAACGGAATTTGGTGATGCTATGCCGTTTTTGCGCCCCGATTATCGGGGCGTTTTGCTTGGAATATTTGCAAAAAAACGTGCAGGAGCGGCAGTATGGAAAAGAAGAACACAGGTGAAGTATTAAAAAAACGGTTGAGCGCCAAACGGTTGGCGTTTATGGCAATTTTTGTCGCACTTTCGTATGCAATCAGCTTTTGGGAAATTCCGTTGTTCCCCGCAACCCCCTATTTAAAGCTGGATTTTGGCAACGTGTTTATTTTGCTAATATCTTTTTTGCTTGGCCCGATTGAGGGCGTGGTTGTATGCGCGTTGAAGGAAAGCTTGCGCATGCTATCCTCGACTTCGGGGTGCGTGGGGGAACTTGCAAACATGGCGACGACGACGGCGTTTATCCTTTTGCCGTCCATTGTCTATCAATTCCGCAAGGGCTTGCATTGGGTGATACCGTGCTTGCTTACGGCGTGCTTTATCGGAACGGGAGCGGCGCTTATTACCAACCGGTTTATTACCTTTCCGCTGTATATGAAAGGGGCGGCTGCGCGCGTTTTTGCGGACGCGTTTTGGTTTATCGTAGCGTTTAACTTCATCAAAACGGCGTCGGTCAGTCTTTTGACGGTGCTTTTGTATAAAAGATTGTCTAAATTTTTGAAAAAATTGAAAATTTAACGGCGCGGCAAGCGAAATATTTGCAAAAATCACGCAAAGGTATTATAATAAAATTATGGCAAAGATTATTACAAGTTCACGCGAGGAAACGGAAACGTTCGCGCGCGAATATGCAAAAACTTTATCGGCGGGCGACGTAGTCGTGTTAGACGGAGATATGGGCGCGGGCAAAACGGTATTTTCCAAGGGTGTAGCTGCAGGGCTTGGCATCGAGGAAGAGGTTACCAGCCCCACCTACGCGTATATGAACGATTACGACGGTCGGCTGTTCCATTATGATTGTTACCGTATCGAAAGTGTAGAACAGGCGGAAAATTTGGGACTTGCCGATTATTTTGATATGGGCGGCATTTGTCTTATCGAGTGGGCGCAAAATATTGCTCCCTTGCTCCCGCGGACGGTAAAGCGCGTCGTTATCAAAAAACTGGACGAAAACAGACGGGAAATTGAGTATTGAGAGGAAAGCGGAAGGATATGAACAATTATTTGGCGGTGGATACCAGCGGTAATTATCTTTGTGTGATTGCGTGTAAAAACGGAAAAACACACTCGGTGTTTTTACCCGATTGCGCCATGAAACATTCCGTTTCGGTATTGCCTGCAATCGACGAGGCTTTAAAAGGAGCGGAGATGTCCCTTGCCGACTGTGATTTTTTTGCAGCGGTGGTAGGTGCAGGCTCTTTTACAGGGATACGTATCGGGATTTCGGTGGTGAAAGGCTTTTGTTTGGCGTATAATAAACCCGCCCTGCCCGTAACCTCCTTTGACGTGATGGCATATAATGAAACAAACGGCAAGGATTTGTGCCTTGTCGATGCTCTGCACGATTGTTATTATGCTTGCGGGTACGAGGACGGCAAGGTGATTTATTCGCCTGCCTATTTAACGGAAGAGGAAGTGCTGAGTTTGGCGGCAGAGGGATATTGTTTGCGCGGTATGGCAAAAATGCCGATTGAGAAAAGGGCGGTTTTGACAACGGTAGACCCCGTTTCGGGCTTAGCAAACGCCGTTTGCACATTATCTAAGCAAGAAAGGTTTGGGGATTTGACCGCGTTGTACGTGCGAAAAAGCTCTGCGGAGCTGAATTTGGAAGAGAAAAAATGATCACGATACGGGATTGGACAGAAAGGGATTTGCCCAAATTGATGGCGTTGGAGCGCGTGTGTTTTACGGACGCGTGGACGACGGACATGATGAAAAACGAATTTTTCCGCGATGGATTTTGCGGTGCTTTGGCGGAAGAGAATGGCGAAGTTGTCGGGTACGTGTGTGGATATACGCTGTTTGAGGACGCTGAGCTGTTTAAAATTGCCGTATCGCAAAATTGTCGTGGCAGGGGAATCGGCGGTTTGCTTTTGGACGCTTTTTCCGAAAAAACGGCGGCAAAAGGCGGGGAACGTATCTTTTTAGAGGTACGCATTTCTAACGAGCCCGCGCTTGGTTTGTATCTTAGCCGCGGTTTTGCGAAAACGCGGATTAGAAAACGGTATTATCCTGACGGCGAAGATGCTTTGGAAATGAAACGGGAGCTTTGCCCTGAGGATTGAGCGACAAACTGAAAATATAAAACGAAAGGGGGACGGGCAAACGGTTACGCTTTCCGACGTTTCGTTTTTACAAAAGGGAAAGGGGAAAGATTTGGTGTTTTTTCACGGATATCTTTCCTGTAAGGAAACGTTTGCGGCGCAAATGGAATATTTTTCCCGCTTTTATCGCGTTACCGCTTTTGATTTTATCGGCTTCGGGGGGAGCGTATCTTTAACGAGAGCCTTTTCGGTGTCCGATTACGCCGCGTGGGCGAGGGAAGTTTTGAGCTTGCTCGGCGTGGAAAAACCGCACGTGATTGCCCATTCGTTCGGCTGCCGCGTAGCGGTAAAAATGGCGGCGAGCAGCCCCGAGGCGTTTGACAAAATTCTGCTGACGGGTGCGGCAGGGGTAATTTTAAAGCGTTCGCTTTCCTATAAAATCAAGGTAAAAACCTACCGCTTTGTGCGTAGGTTTGCCCCGAAATTTGCCGAAAAACGGTTTGGCAGCGCAGAATACAAACACCTCTCGCCCGTGATGAAAGAAAGCTATAAAAAAATTGTGAACGAGGATTTGCGTGCGGACGCACGGCAAATCGAAAACCCCGTATTGCTGTTGCAGGGGAAAGAGGATACCACCACGCCGATACAAGAGGCGCAGGCGTATCTAAATTGCATAAAAAAGGGGAGCTTGGTCGAAATGAACGGCGGACATTTTGCGTTCATGGACGACCCGCTGACCTTTAATCTTATCGCAGAGGAATTTCTTTATGACGGAACTTGTGCTCAAAGTAGTGGCTAGCGTCGTTGCCGCTTGTCTGTTTTGTACGTGCACCTTTAAAATGGTGGGCGCGATGCAGCAAGCAGGCTATAAAAACGGCGTTTTTTGGCGTTGGCTGAAACGCAAGGATAATTTAGGGTACAATCGTTTGGCGGTGATGGCGCTCTGCCTTGGGCTGTCGACGGCGATTGTTTCCCTGTGCTTTTCCTTTTTGGGAACAGCGTGGGCGCTTGCCATTTCCGCCGTGCCCTTTGCTTTGCTTAGCTTGTTCTTTTGTTGGGCGGACGGAAAGTATGCCTTAAAGGTGAAAACGGTACGCACGGGCAGGCTTTGCAGGTTGTTCGGCATTTATCTGTTCTTCGTGGCGGCGGTAGGGTACGTCCTGATTGCTATTCTTGGTTTTTTAAAGGAATGGAACGGCTCGTTCTTGTACGGTTTGGTGTCTTACGTGCCTTTTGCGGTGATGCCGCTTATTTTGCCCGCGCTCCTTTGTTTGGCGAACGCCGTAACGGGGATTTTCGAAAATGCACGCAATAAAAAGTTTGTCAAACGAGCAGGAACGGTATTAAACGAAACGGAAATACTCCGCGTTGGCATAGTGGGCAGCTATGGTAAAACCTCGGTCAAAAATATTTTAAAAATATTGCTTAGCGAAAAGTATTCGGTGGTGGAAACGCCTGCCTCGTACAATACCCCCGTGGGAATTGCCAAGACGGTATTCTCTCCTGAGTTTAAAGGAAAACAGGTGTTTATTGCCGAAATCGGCGCAAGAAAGGCGGGGGACATCTCCGAACTTTGCGCCTTTGTCAAGCCCGATTACGCTGTGTTTACAGGGGTGTGCGCACAACATATCCAAACGTTTGGCTCGGTGGAAAACGTTTTGAAAGAGAAGAGTGAAATTTTGCGTTGTGGCGCGAAAAAAGTCGTTTGCGGAAATGCTCTGCAAGGCAAGATAGAGGAAAGCGAAAAGACTGTGTTTGTCTGCGCGACGAAAGAGGTGCAAACGGCGTTGACGGGCACGCGTTTTGTCTTGACACTCGGAGGCGAGGAAATCGCCGTAACTACCAAGCTCTTGGGAGAGGGCGGGGTGGAAAATATCGCGATGGCGGCAACCCTTGCCTATGAAATGGGCTTAACGACGGCGGAAATCGCGCGCGGAATTGAAAAACTGCAACCCATACCCCACCGTTTACAGCTCCTCGAAAATAACGGCGTGTACATTTTGGACGACGGTTATAATTGCAATATCGTGGGGGCGAAAGCTGCACTTTCCGTTTTGCGCACGCACACGGGCAGAACTTGCGTGGTTACCCCTGGCATCGTCGAATGCGGTGTGCTGGAAGAGGAAATCAACGGCAAACTGGGTGCAGAGCTTGCGGCTACGCAGCCCGACCTTGTGATTTTGGTTGGGCAGACGTTGCTGCAACCTGTGAAAGAAGGGTATTTGCAATCGGGCGGCAGCGCGGAGAAATTAAAAACGGCGCTCACGCTTGCGGACGGGCAAAAGATATTGGTTAGCTGGATACAGGCAGGGGACGCGGTTTTGTTTTTGAACGACCTGCCCGACGTGTATTAAAAGGCGTTGTCCTAAAACAAAACGAGATGCGACGAAAACAAATGAAACACCAAAGCGAAAAAATCTACGCGGAGGTGTTTTTTATTTATGCGGAAAGTGGCGGTGGTGTTTGGGGGCAAGTCAAACGAAAACGAGATTTCTATTTTAAGCGGTATTTTCGTGATGAAGGTGTTAGAGGGTTCGGATTTTACGCCTGTGCCCGTGTATATGCATACGGACGGAGAATTGTATTCTTCGCAAAAAATGAAAGAACTATCCACCTTTCAAGCGGGCAAAATCTCTCCGCACGATAAGGTGATTTTTTGCGGCAAAAGTCTGTATAGAATACAACCGCAAAAGGGCAAGCTGAAAAAGCTGACAGACGTGGACGTTATGCTAAACTGCTGCCACGGCGGTTTAGGCGAGGGCGGGGGCGTGTCTGCGTTGGCGGCGCTAAACGGCGTGCCGTTCGCCTCACCCGACATGCTTTCTTCGGCGGTATTTATGGATAAAGACGTAACGAAAACGGTAATGAAAGGGTTGGGAGTGCCCACCGTCGAATATATTCGCGTAGGGGAAAAGGAATACGAAAAGCGGGGTGCGTTTTTGCTGAAAAGCATTCAGCGGCGGTTAAAATACCCCGTCGTTATCAAGCCCGTGCACCTTGGATCGTCTATCGGCATTGTCAAGGCGGAAGATGAAGAGGAGGCGAAAGAGGGGATAGAAACGGGATTTGCGCTGGACGATCGACTGATTATCGAGAAATATTTGACGGAAAAGACGGACGTGAACTGCGCGGCGTACAGCCTGCACGGCGAAATTTTCGTGTCCGAACCGCAGGCGGCGTTCGGCGGGGGGATTTATTCCTTTGAAGAAAAATATATCAAGCGCAAAAAAGACGTGGGGGTAACAGCTGCGCAGGGGGAAACGTCGGGGGACGGGTATGCGCTTAGCGAGGAAATCGTCGATAAAATACGCAGCTACACCAAGACCGTTTACAAGCGACTGAATATGCAGGGCGTGGTGCGTATGGACTATCTTATCAGCGGCAAGCAAGTGTATCTTTGCGAGGTAAATACCGTGCCCGGTTCGCTTGCGTATTATCTGTTCTGCGAACGCATTACCGAGGCGCGCGCTTTCTTTTGCGAATTGCTTTGTGAGGCTATCGAACGATCAAAGACCGCAAAGCATATTCTAACGACGGGTATTTTACAGGGCTTGGAATGGCATAGAAAATAAAAAAATCCCCGAAAGCGTTTGGCTTTCGGGGAAAGACTTTTATGCGGTTAATTTTCTTCTGTTTGGTCGCTTTCCGCGGCGGCAACTTCTTCTAAGACTTCCTCTAAGGGTTCTTCTTGTTGTGCCGTGCTAAGCGTAGCCGTTTCCTGCTTTTCAATGGGTATGAATACAAACTTTTTACCTTTAAAGGCAACGAAAACGACCGTGTACAAAATCGCGCCCAGTGTTTCAATCAGCATATCGTGCATACTATCCAGCAGGCCGATGTCGAGGTAGCCTTGGTATTCCTTGCCGTTGATGATGGTAACAATGCTGGTGTCGTTGCCGACAATCATACCGTCGGGCAAACCGAGAATTTTCCCCAAAAGATAGGAGGGGCGGGTACTTGTCAGCCAGGTATCCTTTTGCATATCCGTACCGAAAAAGCTATCCAACCCGAATTCGATAAATTCCCAAACGCCCGCAACCGCCAACGAGAATACGAACCCCATTAAAGCGCACAAAGCAACGCTTGCCTCCTTTTTGCCCAACGCTTTGGGCAGGTATGCGCCAAAAATGGCGAAAATCAAACCTGCAAACCCGTGCAACATATCGTCCCACCAAGAAAATTTTAGATACAGCTGATAGGACGAGCCGAGCAAGGGGCATATCGTGTATGCAATGACGAAGATGTACAATACAGGTTGTATGCGAAAACGGAACAATCGCTCAATAGCGATAGGCGCTAAAGCGTAGGCGATTGCCGCAAAGGAGAGCGCCATATCGTCCCATTCCGTTTGCACGGCAAAGAACACGATGGAAAAGACCGCGAATAAAATTGCTGATGCCGTGATAATACATTTTATCCATGCCGCCTGGTTAAAGCTTTTTAATTTTCCGATTATCTTATTCATAGAACAAGCCTCGCAAAACATAAATCAATCTATTGCGCACGAACGTATGCGCTAATTGATAGTATAACAGTTTTACAGGGAAATGTCAAATGCTTACAAGACATTTGTTGTGCGGAAGAGAAAAATCCTAAAATCTGCGCTGAAAATCATTGATTTTTACGCGTAATTTTGCTATACTGTTATGGAAAAGATTAGATTACGGAAAAGAGCAAGGTTTTCCGCAGGAGTTTTTATGGCTACGGTTGAATTTACCGACAAAGTGCGAATTTTAATAAGAGCAGGGGACGGCGGCGACGGCATGAACTCGTTTAAGGCGTACAAAGGCAAGCCTGCGTGTGGACCTGACGGCGGCGACGGCGGCAAGGGCGGCGACGTGTATTTCGTCGGCGACAAGGATATGAACGATTTGTTCCCTTTCCGTTTCGTGTCTAAATATTTTGCCGAAAACGGCGAGATGGGAGGCACGCAAAAATGCTTTGGGAAAAGCGGTAAGGATTTGCTTATCAAGGTGCCTTTGGGGACTTTGGTGCGCGACGAAGAGAGCGGCAGGCTGATTTGCGACGTCTTCGAGGACGGACAAAAGGTCTTGGTTGCGCGCGGCGGCAACGGGGGTAAAGGCAACGTGCGGTTCACCACTGCCCGTCGGCATGCGCCCAACTTCGCGCAAAAGGGCGAAAAGGTCAAACAGCATTACGTCATTTTGGAAATGAAAGTAATCGCGGACGTTGGGTTCGTTGGTTTTCCGAACGTGGGGAAGAGTACGCTGCTTTCTAAAATTTCGGCGGCAAGACCGAAGATTGCCAACTACCACTTTACGACTTTATCCCCCAACCTTGGCGTAGTGCGCTATTACGAAAAATCGTTCGTGGCGGCGGATATCCCCGGGCTTATCGAGGGTGCGGCGCAGGGCGCGGGCTTAGGGCATGATTTCCTGCGCCATATCGAGCGTACCCGTATGCTTTGCCACGTAGTGGATATTTCGGGGTGCGAGGGACGCGACCCGATTGAGGATTTTGCAAAGATTAACGCAGAATTGAAAGAATTCAGCGAAGAGCTTGCCAGCCGTCCGCAGATTATCGTGTGCAACAAGTGCGACGTGTACGGCGCGGAGGAAAACTTAAAAGCGTTTAAGAAAAAGTATGGCAGAAAGTATAAGATTTTCCCGATTACGGCGGTAACGGGCGAGGGCACGCGCGAGCTGATTGAGGGTATTTTCGACGTGTTGAACGAGTTGCCCCCTGTCGAGCCGATGCCGATTGAAGAAGAATTTGAATACAAAGCAAACGACGATTTGAATTTCGAGATTTTCAAAGACGAAGAGGGCGTATACGTAGTTGTGGGCGGCTTGGTGGACATGCTCTGCCGCAACGTCGTATTGAATAATCCCGATTCCATGCTGTATTTCCAAAAGGTATTGCGCCTGCGTGGCGTTATCAAGGAACTCGTCAAGATGGGTTGTCAAGAGGGAGATACGGTGTCTATCGGCGAAGTCGAGTTCGACTTTATCCCTTAAAACAACGTATCTGCGGCGCGCCACTTTGTTGCCATGCGTTCAAATCATGGCGACAGCCAACTCATTAAAAATGAATTGCGCCGTTTGGCGCATGAATTGTTAAAAAACATGAATTGTGCTTTGCACATGAATTGACGGCTCTGCCGTCATTGTGGAAAAATTACAATAATGCCGACAAAGGTCGGCAAATCATGAAAACTGCAAGTTTTCAATTCATGAATGCCATGCGTTCAAATCATGGCGACAGCCAACTCATTTTATAAGGACTTATCATGATTATTACCAACGAAAATATTACCAGCAAACAAAGAGCAAAATTAAAATCGATTGCGTCCACGCTTTCGCCTATCACCCAAATCGGCAAGGGGGGCATTACGGACAATTTGTTGAAAACCCTTTCGGACGCCTTGGACGCGCACGAGGTGATTAAGGTTACCGTGTTGGATAACGCGGAAGACACGCCTCGCAATATCGCCGAAAACGTTGCCGAACTTTTAGAGGCGGTATGCGTTACCGTAATCGGCAGAAAGGCGATTTTTTACCGCTATTCGCGCAGGGATAAATTCGCGCATATTGAACTTTGAAAAAACTGTTTGAAAAGGGATTTTTTGCGTTATAAATAGAGCGTAAAGGATTTTTTGGAGTGAAGAACATGGAAAACGAAGAATTGAAAGAAGAATTAAAAGTAGAAGAAGCGGCGCAGGAAACGCCCTGCAAGCAGGACGAAACGAAAAAGAAAAAATGCAATAAAAAGCAGGCGGAAATCGACGCGGCACTCGCTGAGGCGGAAGAGAGCAAGCGCAAATGGTATGCTGTAACCGCAGAATACGAAAATTACCGCCGCCGTACGCAAAACCAAGCGGCACAGCGTTACCAAGAGGGTAGAAACGACGTAGTGGCGGCTCTGTTTCCCATCGGGGATAATTTGGAGCGCGCTTTGACGGCGTGTGCGGACGAGAATACCAAGCAGGGCTTGGATATGATTTTGAAATCGTATAAAAAAGTGCTGGAAGGGGAAGGCGTGGAAGAAATCGACCCTGTTGGACAGCCCTTTAACGCAGACGTAATGGAGGCGATTATGGCAATGCCTGCCGCGGACGGAGAAGAGAGCGGTATCGTCAAGCAAGTATACGTAAAAGGGTATAAAAAGGGCGAAAAGGTATTGCGCTACGCGCAGGTAATCGTTACGCAGTAAAAGAGCGACCACTTGAATGGTCGGCGTGTTTAAAGATTCGACTATGGTCGAGTCTTTTTTTACGTAAATAAAGCTTTGCCTTGGTAAAAAATGCTTTTCCGGTCTTGACAACCTCTTAAAAATACGCTATACTATATAAAAATAAGAAAATTTATCCAAAAGGAGAAAACAATATGATTAATTTACAAGATAAAGTCGTTATTATTACGGGTGGCGGCAGAGGTATCGGTTTCGGACTTTCGACGGCGGTTGCAAAGGCGGGTGCAAAACTCGTTATCACGGGCAGAACGGAGGCTACGTTGCTTTCTGCAAAGGAAAGCCTTGAAAAGGATTATGGCTGCGAAGTGCTTTGCGTAACCGCGGACGGCGCGGATGAGGCGGCTATTCAAAACGTTATCGACAAGACGGTGGAAAAATTCGGCAGAATTGACGCTGTTATCAACAACGCGCAGGCATCGGCGTCGGGTAAAATGCTCGTTGATCACACCAAGGAAGATTTGGACCTTGCCATTTATTCGGGAATCTACGCAAGCTTTTTCTATATGCAAAAGGCGTTCCCGCACCTTAAGGAAACGAAGGGCTGCGTTATCAACTTTGCCAGCGGCGCAGGCTTGTTTGGGCGCATTGCGCAATCGTCCTATGCGGCGGCAAAAGAGGGCATCCGCGGTCTTTCGCGCGTAGCGGCGACGGAATGGGCGCCCGACGGGATTCGCGTAAACGTGATTTGTCCGCTTGCGATGACGGAAGGCTTGCAAAAGTTTAAGGAAGAATATCCCGACCGTTATGAACAGACGATTAAGGGCGTG
>JBGVQH010000138.1:0-21182 GCA_045127475.1 Candidatus Scatosoma sp. | reverse complement strand
ATTTTGCCGTTCATCCCAGCCGAGGAAGTACGGAAATATATGGATAAAGCTGATATTTATGTATTTAGCAGCAATTTTTATGAAGGCTGGGGTGCGGTGGTGAATGAAGCTATGAATAGTGCCTGCGCAATGGTGGTAAGCCATGCCGTTGGTTCCGCGCCTTACTTAATTGAAAATGATAAAAACGGTTTGATTTATAAATGTGGAAATATTAAACAGTTAGCAACAAAATTAAGTCGATTAATTGTAGATAAAGACTATCGAGAATCCTTAGCGATAAATGGATACTATACGATTACGGAGACATGGACACCTGCCGTTGCAACGGAAAGATTATTGCAATTGATAGAGACCTTAGAATGTGATCGAGAAAACGTGAAAGTATTTAATAGCGGTGTTTGTAGCTTTGCAACACCATTAAAAAATAATTGGTTCAAAGAAAAAGAATAAGGAGCAAAATAAGAATGTCACTTTTTACCAATAAAACGTTATTGATTACTGGTGGTACGGGTTCGTTTGGGAATGCCGTATTAAACAGATTTTTGAAAACGGATATCGGGGAGATTCGTATCTTTTCGCGTGATGAGAAGAAACAGGACGATATGCGCCACGAGTTTCAAGCAAAAATGCCCGAAGTTGCCGAAAAAATTAAATTTTATATCGGCGACGTGCGCGATATTGCAAGCGTTAGAAATGCTATGCATGGGGTAGATTACATATTCCACGCGGCGGCGTTAAAACAGGTTCCTTCTTGCGAATTCTTCCCTATCGAGGCGGTAAAAACCAACGTTCTCGGTACGGAAAACGTATTGACTGCAGCTATCGAGGCGGGGGTTAAAAATATCGTTTGTCTTTCGACGGATAAGGCGGCTTATCCTGTAAACGCAATGGGGACGAGCAAAGCGATGATGGAAAAGGTTATCGTTGCGAAATCTCGTACAGTATCCCCTGAAAAGACGAAGATTTGCTGTACCCGTTACGGCAACGTTATGTGTAGCCGCGGCAGTGTTATTCCTCTTTGGATTGAACAGATTCGCGCAGGTAAGCCTATCACAATTACCGACCCTACCATGACGAGATTTATTATGTCTTTGGAAGAAGCGGTAGACCTTGTTTTGTTCGCATTTGAACACGGCGAAACGGGGGATATTCTTGTGCAAAAAGCACCTGCTTGTACGATTAAAACGCAGGCGGAGGCTGTTTGCGAGCTCTTCGGTGGCGACAAAGAAAATATTAAGGTGATCGGCATTCGTCATGGCGAAAAGATGTACGAAACGCTTTTGACGAACGAAGAATGTGCAAACGCTATCGACCTTGGCAATTTCTATCGCGTTCCCTGTGACAAGCGCGGTTTGAATTATGATAAATATTTCAACAATGGTGACGTGGAACGCAATCCTTTGACGGAATTTAATTCCAACAACACGCAACTTTTGACGGTGGAAGAAACGAAAGCGAAAATTGCTTCGTTACAATATATCCAAGACGAATTAAAGAAATAAGGACAAGCTATGAAAATACTCGTTACGGGAGCGAAGGGGTTTGTTGGAAAAAACCTTTGTGCCGCTTTGAAAAACTTAAAAGACGGAAAGGATAAAACCCGTCCTACTTTGTCGATTGAAGATATTTACGAATACGATATAGATAGTAATCCCGTCGATTTAGATACGTATTGCGCCAAAGCGGATTTTGTATTCAATCTTGCAGGGGTAAACCGTCCGCAAAATCAAGGCGAATTTATGCAAGGCAATTTCGGCTTTGCATCGACGTTGCTTGATGTGTTGAAAAAGCACAAAAACAAGTGCCCCGTGATGCTTTCTTCGTCCATTCAGGCGACGCTTATCGGGCGTTATGCCGACGGAGAATACGGAAAAAGCAAGAAAGCAGGCGAAGAGCTTTTCTTCGATTACGAGAGCAATGGTGGGGGGACGGTATGCGTTTACCGCTTTCCAAACCTTTTCGGCAAGTGGTGTAGACCGAATTACAACAGCGCGGTGGCGACCTTCTGCAACAATATCGCAAACGACTTGCCGATTACCGTCAATGATAGAGCAATCGAGTTGGAACTTTTGTATATTGACGATTTGGTGACGGAAATGCTTGACTTGCTCGAAGGCAAAGGACATCGTTGCGATTATGATGGTTTGACGTCCGTGGCAAGTGAAAAAGGCAGATATTATTACGTGCCGATTACGCATAAGGTAACCCTTGGCGAGATTGTGGATTTGTTGCACAAATTCCGTGCGCAGAGCAAAACGCTTGTGATTCCCGAAATTCCTAATGGTAGTTTCGCGAAGAAACTTTACTCGACTTATTTGAGTTATTTGCCTAAAGAAAAAGTGGCGTTTGACTTGAAGATGAACGTGGACGCGCGCGGAAGCTTTACCGAGCTTTTGAAAACGGAGAATTGTGGACAAGTATCTATCAACATTTCAAAGCCTGGCATTACGAAAGGGCAGCATTGGCATCATACGAAATGGGAATTTTTCATTGTGGTGGCAGGGCATGGTTTGATTCAACAACGAAAGATTGGTACAGACGAAGTCTTGAATTTTGAGGTCAGCGGTGATAAAATCCAAGCGGTGCATATGTTGCCTGGATATACGCACAACATTATTAACCTTTCTGAAACGGAAAATTTGGTGACGGTGATGTGGGCGAACGAGCAGTTTGACCCCAATCATCCCGATACGTTTTTTGAAATTGTAGAGTAAATGGGCATACCATATACGAGGTGAATAAATATGGAAACAAAAATCAGATTGGATTATTCCGACGTAAAATTTAAGGATAACGGCAAGTTAAAATTGCTGATTATTGTGGGGACGCGCCCCGAAATTATTCGTTTGGCGGCGGTTATCAACAAATGTCGCCAGTATTTTGATTGTATTCTCGCGCATACGGGACAAAATTACGATTATAACTTAAACGGCGTGTTCTTTAAGGATTTGAAACTCGCCGATCCCGAAGTGTATATGGACGCGGTGGGTGACGACCTTGGATCGACGGTGGGCAACATTATCAACTGTTCGTACAAATTGATGGCGGCTTGTAAACCTGACGCGCTTCTCATTCTTGGCGACACAAATAGCTGCCTTTCTGCTATTTCTGCGAAGCGCTTACATATTCCTATTTTTCACATGGAAGCGGGAAATCGTTGTAAAGACGAGTGTTTACCCGAAGAAACTAACCGCCGTATCGTCGATATCATTTCTGACGTAAACTTGGCGTATTCCGAACACGCGCGCCGGTATCTTGCCGATTGCGGTTTGCCCAAGGAACGTACCTACGTGACGGGCTCGCCCATGGCGGAAGTTTTGCATAATAACTTGGCTGAAATCGAGGCGAGTGACGTGCTTTCTCGTCTTGGTTTGCAACCGAAAAAATACATCTTGCTTTCCGCACATAGGGAAGAAAATATCGATACGGAAAAGAATTTCGTTTCCCTGTTCACGGCAATCAATAAATTGGCAGAAAAGTACAATATGCCGATTTTGTATAGCTGCCACCCGAGAAGTAAAAAGCGTTTGGAAGCAAGCGGATTTAAACTTGATAAACGCGTGATTCAAAATCAACCTTTGGGTTTCCACGATTACAATAACTTGCAAATGAACGCGTTTGCGGTGGTGTCCGATAGTGGTACGTTGCCCGAAGAAAGCTCTTTCTTTACGAGTATTGGTAAGCCCTTCCCTGCGGTGTGTATCCGTACGAGTACGGAACGCCCCGAGGCGTTGGACAAGGCGTGTTTCGTGCTTGCAGGTATCGACGAAAAGAATCTTTTGCAAGCGGTGGAAACGGCGGTAGATTTGACGAATGATGGCAACCATGGTATTCCCGTGCCCGATTACGTGGAAGAAAACGTATCGACCAAGGTTGTGAAGATTATTCAAAGCTACACGGGCGTTGTCGATAAGATGGTTTGGAGAAAGTTTTAAAAAATACAAATGAGGCGGGATGGGTTGTGACGAACACGGAAAAGTTCTTTGTCGAGTGCGTAAAAAAAGGGATTAAAGGCGAGAAAATCGACTGTATTGCCGACGGGCTTGACTATAAACAATTTTATAATCTTTGTGCGTCACACTCTATGAGCGTGGTTGTGTTCAAAGCACTTGAAAGCGTGAAGGACAAGATTCTTCCGCAGTTTTGGACTGCCTTGCAACACTCAGTACACCGTCACATTATGTTGGACGTGCAGAGCGAATACGATATCAATACGGTTTTGACAGCTTTTGAAGAACGTGGGTTGAAGTATATGCCTCTCAAAGGCTATCACTTAAAAAAGCTGTACCCCTCGACCGATATGCGCTATGCGTCCGATTGCGACGTGCTTATTGACGTGGAGCAATTAAAGCAAGTGCGCGCGCTTGTGGACGAGCTTGGGCTTGCGACGAAACGTCATGACGAACACCACGATATTGTGTATTATCCTGCGACGAAAACGATTTTTGAATTGCATAAAACAATTTTCGTTGGACCGCTCGAAAAGTATTTTGGCGTGGAGAACAAAGGCTTTGATGGTGCGCACGTAAAAGAGGGGTATCAATACTTTTACGAAATGGACCGTGAGCGGTTTTATATTTCCCTGCTTGGGCATTCGGCGTATCATTTTGCGGAAAGCGCAGGGGTGGGGATTCGTCATTTGACGGATATTTATCTGTATAGAAAGGCGTATCATCTCAACGAAGAATATTTGAACGCCGAGTTGGATAAATGCGGGTTAAGACAATTCAAAGACGAATTTGAAAAGGTGTCTGCGTATTTCTTTGAAGACGTGGAGGCGGACGATTTTACGAAAAAGCTTGCAAAGCATATTTTAGAATCGTCGTTGTTTGCTAATGAAGAAAAAAAGTCGGCGTCGGACGTTGCGGCAAACGCAAACGAAACGGATGATAAGAAAGCAAAGAGAAAATCTGTTTGGAGAAAGATTTTCTTGCCAAAAGAACAAATGAAATTTCTTTTTCCTGTCTTGAAAAAGCATATTTGGCTGTTGCCGATTTTTCACGTGGTACGTTGGGTGCAGGTGTTGTTTACCCGTCCAAAGGCTATTGGACAACTCAAAAAAATGAACGACGTACAAGAAGCCGACTTGGCGTATATGAAAGAAATTCGCGGCGGTTTGGGGATTAACCATTTGTAAAACGCTCTTGCGTTAAAATTAAAAAGCTATAAAAATATGGCGAACTTAATTGCGAATTGAAAAGATGAAAAACGCGGAAGTCTTTAAAAATCAAGGACTTCCGCGTAATTTTTAGTTGCCATTTTAGGTGTCTGTTAATCACTAGGCCATTATGACGATAAAGAATGGGTGAAATTTTAACAATTTAAGGCATATAAATACTTATTAAAAAATTTTTCAACATCTTACAAATGAGATTTTTGTGTTTTAATGTGGAAAAATTCAAAAAACAAAAAAACAATAACTAAAACGTGTTGGCTCTATTGACAATATTGCATTTATATGCTATAGTCTGCTTAAGTGAAAGAGGGGTTATGCGACGAAAAAATCCTATATAACAATAAGACATAAAAGGGGGCAGGGGCGAGATGATTATTTTATCGTGTGAACAATGTGGACGGAAGTTTACATATCGTCCGTCCGAGCAAATTTGCTACGAAAAACGGGGGTGGAATCCTCCTAAAAGGTGTTTGGACTGTCGTATCGCTATCAAAAAACGTACAGAACAGGAAATAAAAGAAATACAGCAAAAACAGTATCAGCAAGAACGGGCGGAGAAAAGAAAAATAGACTTGCAACAATTTGAGGAAAACTTGCAATCTTGGTCCGTGATTGCCTATGATGATATTCAACTTGATTCCGCCGAAACTCTTTACGTGCTTGGGAACGGGTTTGATCTTATGCACGGGGTGAAATCGAGCTATTATTCTTTCAGGGATTCTATGGGGAAGAGTAATGAGGTTAGGGTCATCTTAGAGCTTTATTTTACCGTAGAGGATATTTGGGCGAGCTTTGAAGAAAATCTCGCCTACTTTAATTTGAGGATGATGTGCGATAGTCCTGGGCTAGATAATCATCTCGATTTGGCAGATGCTTACGATGAAGACGCAGGTATGGCGGAATTTTATATGGCGGTGGAAAATGCGGTAGAGCCGTTGCGAGTAGTGGCTGAAGAGATGCCGAAAAAATTCCGTAGATGGGTGGAGACTTTAGAGATAGGGACGGATGACCGTCCATTGACGTCACTTTTTGGGAACAGCCACGGCAAGGTATTATCCTTTAATTATACGGAATTTGCGGAAGAGCTTTACGGCGTTTCAAAGTCGAACGTATGTTATATACACGGTTGCAGAAGGGAAGGAAAGGGCAAAGCGAAAGAAAGATTGATTTTGGGGCATCTTCCGGGCGAAAGCGATGCCGCCTATAACCTGCGAAACGAAAAAGTGTGGAAACATAATCCTTTTAGAGCGAGATTGGTGGAATATGCACAGGAAGTCGCAGTGGATTTTGCAAGTCGTTACGACGAGGATTTCACCAAAAACAGTAAGGATATTATTCAACAGCATAATGCCTTTTGGAATACGATCAAAGACGTGAAAGCTGTGGTTACCATAGGTCATTCGCTTGCGCCTGTGGATTGGGATTACTTTTGTAAAATCAAAGATTCTATTCAGGATATAGACAACGTCAGATGGTATATTGGCTGTCACGGCATATACGATTTAAAGAACCTTGAATCGTTGCTGCAGTACGTGGACATACCGAAAGAAAGAGTGACTATATTCAGAACGGATAAAATCTCCGTTGCATTAAAAGATAAAGACGAAGGTAGTAAGCAGCAACGAAAAGATAACTCGGTAAAGGAAAGGATAATAGGTATTTCTTCGGAGGGTGCGTGGAGAGTGTTGTCTTGTGGGCATACGCTTCAGATTATAGAGCAATCGACGGGCGACGTTGTTTACGAGCTGGTTATGTCCTTGCGCCCTGACGTTGCTATTTTTATGCCGAGTGCGGAGCATTTGCTCATCATCAATCTATTCCCCGAACAGGTAATTACGGTGTTCCGTTATGGTGATAAAAAATGGCATTTGATGCACGAATTGGTTGGCGGGGAAAATCAAAATATACTCAATAGAAGGTTGCGGCACGTCTATTATACGGGGGATGAGATTATTTTCGTTTACAACAATCGTGTTCGCCGATACAGTTTGGCGAGCGGCGAATTAAAACAAAACGAGCAAATAAGACAAGCGTATCTATTGCAATTTGAAGGGCAGGACGTTACCCGTTCAGTTCTTGCGTTTATTAGGTAGAAAATATTTTTTGTGTCTACTTTTCTTGGTCGGTATATTTTTTGGGCTTTGATATTCTACAAAGTATTGACGAAAAAGTTAAAAAGTAGTATACTATTGAAACGAGGTTTGATGATGATTGATTTATTGCATTTGGAAAAATACCAAGAAAACAATCGAATTGAGGCGAAAAAGGCTCTTGGGGGATTGCCTAAAAGTATTTGGGAGACATATTCTGCGTTTGCGAATACTTTTGGTGGAATTCTTTTATTGGGGGTTGAAGAATTACCTGACGGCAGTCTTGCTGTAGCCAACGGGGGAATTTCTGCACCAAACACCTTGATTAAGGAATTTTGGGATATTATCAATAATCCCAAGAAAGTAAGCGTCAATATTTTATCGGATAAAGATGTGTACGTACAGGAGCTTGATGGGAAGAATATCATTATAATCAATATTCCCCGTGCGGATAGAGCATATCGTCCTGTTTATATAGATGCGAATCCGATATCGGGAACGTATCGTCGTAATGGCGAAGGCGATTATAGGTGTACGCAAGAAGAATATTTGGCAATGGTCCGTGATGCATCCGTAAAAACACAAGATATGCTTGTGTTGGAAGAAATGGATTTGGATGTTTTTAATCAAGAGAGTATTAAAGGCTATCGTATGCGTATGAGCATATTGCGCCCGAATCATGTTTGGGGGGCATTGGATAACGAAGAATTTTTGTTTCGTATAGGTGCAATCGGTATTGGTAAAGACGGTAAAAAACATCCGACTTCAGCTGGACTTTTGATGTTCGGGAACGAGTATTGTATTACGCGCGAGTTTAATAATTATTTCCTTGACTATCAAGAAAGGTATGATGCGAATCTTCGTTGGACGGACCGTATTGTTTCTTCTTCTGGGGATTGGAGTGGAAACGTTTACGATTTCTATTTCCGTGTATACAATAAATTAACACAAGATTTAAAAGTTCCTTTCGCGATGAAAAGTGGCGTGCGTGTAGATGAAACGCCCGTTCACGAGGCATTACGTGAAGCGTTGGCGAACTGTCTTGTGAATGCGGATTACTATGGACGTCAAGGCGTCGTTGTAATAAAGAGTAAAGTGGATATTTCTTTATCTAATCCGGGTGGATTTAGAATTGAAATTGATGCGGCTAAGAGTGGCGGAGTATCCGATCCTCGAAACAGTGCAATGCTCAAAATGTTTAATTTAATCAATATTGGAGAGCGGGCAGGCAGTGGTATTCCTAATATTATGTCTATTTGGGAACAACAAAAATGGTCGGAACCTACGATAACACAAACTTTTGAACCTGAAAGAACAACCTTAACTCTTTCACTAAGAGCGAGTGCCACAAAAAGTGACGGCAAAAAAGTGACGGCAAAAAATGACGGCAAAAAAGTGACGGCAAAGACCGCTGCGCAGAAACAGATTATTATTGAATATCTTACGAATAAAGTTTCGGCGACAAGTCAAGAAATTGCCGACGTGCTTTGTGTTGGATTATCGCGAACAAAAACAATTTTACGAGAATTGATTGCGGAAGACGTCATTGTAGCGGAAGGTGCTGATAAAAATCGCAGCTATCGATTGAAACGATAGACGAGTCGTCGAGAAGCAGTGTTTATTAGGACAAAAAAAATAAAGAAGCTATAAAAATATGGCGAACTTAATTGCGAATTGAAAAGATGAAAAATGCGGAAGGCTTTGAAAATCAAGGACTTCCGCACAATTTTTTCGCCATTTTTAGGCTTTGTTTATCACTAAGCCATTAAGCGTATGCGAATGCTTCAAAACAAGAAACGTATATAGACATATGCATGTGCAGTGAAATAAGGAAAACCGAAATTGTAAGATTTTGCAAATCCCTGCTTTGATTTTACCCCCATTTTGTGACACTTTTAATTGGTTTAACTAATTATCCCCACCTTTAAATTTTCGACGGAAACTTTTCTATTATCGTCATTATCCCTTGACTTTTGTTTTTATATAAGATATAATTAAATTACGAAAAACGGGGAAATATTCCTTAAAAACGAAATGGCGGTTTATTTATGGAAATTAAAAGAGATTTTTACCTACAAAAGCTTATTGACAGAGAAAATAACGGCTTGATTAAAATTGTTACGGGTATTAGACGCTCAGGAAAATCATATTTGTTAAACACGCTCTTTTGTAATTATCTTAATACAAAAGGCGTTGACAATGACCATATTATAAAGGTTGCGCTTGATTCGGAAGAAAGCTTGCCGCTTTTAGAATCTATGGCTCTTACTAATTACGTAAAAGAACGTATTAAAGACAATAAGACGCACTATATCATTCTTGATGAAATTCAAAAGGTAACCAACTTTGTTGCAATTCTCAATGGGTTTTTAAGACTGCCAAACGTGGATATTTACGTTACGGGGAGCAACTCAAAATTCTTATCTTCGGATATTGTAACGGAGTTTCGTGGACGTGGTGATGAGATACGAATGTATCCGCTTTCGTTTTCAGAATTTTGCTCTGCTTATGAAGGTAGAGTTGAAAAAGCGTGGAAGGAGTATTATACTTTCGGTGGTTTACCGCTCGTATTACTCCAAAAGAGCGACGAAGCTAAAATGAACTACCTTTCGGGGCAATTAAATAACGTTTATATCAACGACGTTGTTGAACGTAACGGTATTTATAACCAAACGGAACTGGGTATATTATTAGAAGTTGTTTCTTCGTCTATCGGTTCGCTTGTTAATCCGTTAAAACTTTCAAATACTTTCAAGAGTGTTTCTGATTCTTCTATTACAGATAGAACGATTGCTAAGTATTTACAGTATCTACAAGATGCGTTTATCCTTGAAAAGTCAAAACGATTTGACGTTAAGGGTAAAAAATATATGGCAACGCCTGCAAAACACTATTTTACTGATTTAGGTATTAGAAACGCCGTTGTTAATTTCCGTCAAACGGAAGAAACTCATATTATGGAGAACATTATTTATATCGAGCTTCGTATGCGTGGGTTTAACGTTGACGTTGGTCTTGTAGAAGTGAAAGAAAAACAAGGAGATGGCAAATACGCAAAAAAGAAATTGGAAATAGATTTTATTGTAAACAAGGGAAATAACAAATATTATATCCAATCGGCGTTTAGCGCGTCTCTTCCTGAAAAGAGGGAACAAGAAGAGCGTTCGCTTATAAAGGTAAACGATTCTTTTAAGAAAATAATCGTTGTTCGTGATGATATTAAGCCTTATCGTGACGATAATGGAATCTTGACTATCGGCTTATTTGATTTCTTGTTAGAGCCTAACAGTCTTGATATGTAAACAGTTTTATCAATATGCTGGGGAGGGAATTATATATAGAGTGCCATCATACCTTATTAATTTGCCTCCTGCGCTGTATTGGAAAATCCCTATGACTAAAATCCCTATGACTATTACGGTATCGCGTTGGTGTTATTTTTTGAAAAAAGTTTTGTAAGTGCAGAATTGTGTAAGGTAAAAAGCTTTTGTGCTAAAATCAAAAAGCTATAAAAATGTGGCGAATTTGGTTGCGAATTAAAAAGATGAAAAACGCGGAATGCCTTGAAAATAAAGGACTTCCGCGCTATTTTTAGTTGCCATTTTAGATGTCTGTTAATCCGTGTGGCGTCAGGGTAAGCCTGGCAGAGGGTAGCCACTTGTGTAGGCTATAAGTATTTTTCTTATAGACCTATATTTTTTGTGGAAAAAGGTTTCTAGAAAAGCCTATAAAACGCTTGAAAATGTCATAAGAATATGTTACAATTATATTGTTATAAAAATTATATTGTTATAAAATAAATACGTATAACAAAAATAGACTGGGGGAAACAAAACGACAAAAAAATTTTGTTGCAAGTGCAGCGTTTTGTTATAATACCCGTACAATCTAAAATATTGTCGATTTTACATCGGAGGAAATCATGAAAAAAACAATCAATATCTTTTTCGCGTGCAACGATACGTATGTTCCGTGCTTGGACGTTGCGCTTATTTCATTGATTAAAAATTCGTCTAAAGAAAATAATTATCAAATAACCATTTTAAAAACGGATATTGCAGAGGAGAATCAAGCAAAGCTGAAAAAACATCAGACGGAAAACGTTGCAATTCGTTTTTATGACGTAAAAAATATCTTAGAGCCGATTAAAGAAACGTTGCCAGACATGTTCCATTACACCCTTGCGGCGTATTACCGTCTGTTTATCGAAACGGCGTTCCCCGACTGCGAAAAAGCAATTTATTTGGATAGCGACGTCGTTTTGCTTTCGGATGTGGCCGAACTTTACGATATTGATTTGGGCGACAACCTGGTTGCAGCAGCGCACGAACAAAATACGGAAAGAGATCCGCGCTTTACAAATTACGTTGAAACGATTCTTGGAATACCGCCTTACACCTACTTCAATTCGGGTGTGATGGTGATGAATTTAAAAGAATTTAGAAAATTCAAAGTGCAGAAGAGGTTTTTGACGCTGCTCACCACCTATAATTTTGACTGTCTTGCGCCAGACCAAGAGTATTTAAACGTAATCTGCAAGGACAGAGTCTACAATCTGCCCACGGGCTGGAATAAACACAGTTTCCCCGAAGCACCCGAGGGTGAATTGAAACTTTGCCATTATGCGCTTGCCAACAAGCCTTGGCATTATGCGGAAACAATCAACGGCGAATATTTTTGGCAATACGCAAAGGAAAGCGAATTTTACCAGGATTTGCAGGATAAATTAAATAACTACTCAGAGCAGGACAAATTTAGAGATTATCAGGAATTTTTAAAACTGGTAGCAAGCATTGAAAATATCAAGCAGAGCGAAAGAACCTTTAAAAAGTTATGGTTTGATAACCCAAATAGAGAGGAAATATGGAAAAATCTGCAGAACGATTAAACGTTCTTAAAAGAATAGAGGAATTAGAAAAACAGGGTAGGTTTAACGAAGACGTGGAAGATGATGCGCCCACTTCGCCCATTTTGCCTAAGGATGTAGATTATACCGATAAAAAGCTATCCTCGAAGCTTTTAACCAAGCTTGCCAACCGTTTGGCGGTTATGTTCTTTGAATCCATGATAAAAAAGAACAAGCTGATTATCAAAGAGGTCGTCGGTCTGGAAAACGCAAAGATAGAGGGCGGAGCGATTGTTACCTGTAATCACTTTAATCTGCGCGACGTTTACGTTGTGTACAGGACGATGAAACCCGTCTTAAAAAAGAAACAGCGCATTTGGAAGATTATCAAGGAAAGCAATTATACCAACTTCAAAGGTCCTGTAAGGTTGATGATGCGCCACGCGAACACGTTGCCGCTTAGCTCTAATAGGCAAACGATGAAAGAGTTGTTAAAGAGCATAAAGACGTTGCTGGACCGCGGCGAAAAAATTATGATTTATCCAGAGCAGGCAATGTGGTGGAATTACCGAAAACCTCGTCCGTTAAAGCCGGGTGCATTTAAGTTTGCTGCGAAAAACAACGTGCCCGTTCTTCCGGTTTTTATCACCATGAACGATACCGAATTTATTGACGAGGACGGATTCCCCGTACAGGAATATACGGTGCATTATTTGCCGCCCATCTATCCTGATAAGAACTTGTCTTTGCAGGAAAATGAGAGGGTGATGTGCGAGAAGAATTATCAGCTCTGGGTGGAAACCTACGAGAAATTTTACGGTGAAAAATTGGTATATTGCGATTGCGCCGTATAAAAAAGCTATTCATCTTTTCCTAATTTTTTAGGCTGGGAAGCAAACCCGCAGACGAATGTCGGCGGGTTATTTTTTTTGATGAAACGGAAAGGGAAAAAACTGTTTCACAAAAGAGTATTTTTTTAAAAATACTCTTGACAAAGCGGGGGTTTGAGGGTATAATAGACGAAACTGCGCCATAAAAAAAGTGGGTGGAAAGAGGGGGATAAATGATGTTGCGAATTCGAGAAATCGACATTATTGAGGAAAAGAGTGAGCTGTTATACAAAGCGGATTTTACGCAAGAAAATTTAGAAAGAGATTTTGAAATTTCTGGTGGGACTTGGACGGCGAAAGACGGCGTGGTGGTCGGCTTTATGAAAGAGGACGGCGGCGGCTTGATTTATTCCCGCAAGCATTATTTGGGGGATATTATGCTGGATTTTTACGGCAAAGCACTTCCTCCGTACGATAACGATATCAATTTCACGTTCTGTGCAAACGGCTGGGACCATAAAAAGGGAGAGCCGTTTGAAAGCTACGTAGGCGGCTTACAAGGTTGGTGGCTGGGTAAATCGGGGATTGAAAAATACCCGCTCAGCAGCAACGTGGACGCGCTTGCGGTTTTGAAAAATTTTGATAAAGACAAGGAATATCACATTCAAACGGGCAGAGTCGGGAAACGTTTATTCTTGTTTGTAGACGGCGAACTGCTGGTTGAGCTTGCGGATAACAATCCGATAGAGCATTGCGGCAGGGTAGGGCTTGGCGTCTATGCAAGCAAAATTCAATTTAGAGATTTTAAGGTGTTCAAGCCGTATGCCGTACCGTTTAACACTTCGTACGAGGATTTGAGAAAGGAGTAAACCATGATATACGAATTGAGGGATTGTCGGACGGGAAACAGAGAAGAAGAACGTAAAACAACGGTGGAAATCACGGAAAGGGACGGCTTACTGACCTTTGTGTTTACGGCGGAAAACAGTGAGTATTATTGTCCGTATAAGGAGTATAATAAAATACATTCAGACGGGGACGTGTGCGAAATATTGATTGGTACAGACCCGAACAGAAAGGTGTACTACGAGATAGAAATCAGCCCGCAGAACGGTTTGATGCTGGCGAAAATGACGTACGGGGGCGAAGACGAAAAAGGACCTATTTTGGATATCGATTTTGTGGAAAAGCCCTTTATAAAGACGCAGGTTTTATTGCGGGACAATGGGTACGTGGCGACGGCGACTTTCCCCAAAAAAGCGATTGAAACGGGTGAAGGCGAAGTATTTTTCAATGCCTACCGCATTGATACGGCAGGGGGGAAATATCTAGAAGAAAAGCAACTGCTGTTTGCGTTAAATCCCACTATGCGCGGAAAATTCCATACGCCGCAGTATTACCTTTGGCTTAAAGAATATCTTTAAGCGAACATTGAGCGTGCTGTAATAAAATAATAAATTGAAAAGGAGAAGGATATGTTAAAAAATGTACCAAAAATTTTATCTCCAGAGCTTTTGAAAATTCTGGCGGAAATGGGTCATGGCGACGAAATTTTGATTGCGGACGGTAATTTCCCTAGCGCAAGCAACGGACAGCGTGTAGTGCGCGCGGACGGGCATGGCGGCGTGGAAATATTGAAAGCGGTGTTGACGATGATTCCGCTTGATACTTATGCCGATGAAAACTTCATTTTAATGGAAACGACGCAGGGCGATCCTACGCCGACCATTTGGGCGGAATATTTTGACGTGGCAAACGCGATGGACGATAACTTGCGCAAAGGCTCGATGGAGCGTCAAGCCTTTTACGAACGGTCGCGCAAGGCGTATGCGATTATCGCAACAGGCGAGAGCGCGATTTATGCCAACATTATAATTAAAAAAGGCGTAATTTAAAAAGAGGGTAGCCGAGTATGAAAAAAGAAGTGCATTTGATTTGTAACGCACATATTGACCCGATTTGGCAATGGGATTGGCCAGAGGGGGCAAGTGCGGTGCTTTCCACCTTTCAATCGGCGGTAAATTTAGCGGAAGATTTCAACTACGTTTTTTGCCACAACGAAGTAACGGTGTATAAATACGTGGAAGAATACGCGCCGGCGTTGTTTGCCAAAATTCAAGAGCTGGTAAAACAAGGGAAATGGCATATTATGGGGGGCTGGTATTTGCAACCCGATTGTAATATGCCCTCGGGGGAAAGCTTTGTTCGCCAAATTCAAGAGGGCAAGCGGTATTTTAAAGAAAAATTTGGTAAAGAGCCGACGGTAGCGATTAATTTTGACCCGTTTGGGCATACCGTTGGATTGGTGCAGATTTTAAAAAAGAGCGGTCAAAACGGGTATTTGTTTATGCGTCCGTACCGTTGGGAGGCGGAATTGCCGGCGGAACAGTTTATCTGGAAAGGGCTGGACGGCAGCGAGGTGAAAGCCGTTCGTACGGGTGCGTATAATTCCGCTTTGGGGAACGCCGTGAAAAATATTAAAGAGAAAGTTGCCGTGCGTCCCGAAACGGAAGACAATATTTGCGTTTTGTGGGGGGTAGGCAACCACGGCGGCGGTCCGTCCAGAAAGGATTTGACAGAGATTGCCGAGATGATGAAAGAGGAAAATGCTGATTTTCATTATATCCATTCCACGCCCGAACGGTTGATTGAAAATATTCAGCCGACGGAGGTTTGGGATCAATCGTTGCGTATTTCCATGCCTGGTTGTTATACTTCGATGAATAAAATCAAGAAACTGCACGCCAAGTTGGAAAGCGAGCTGTATTTGACGGAAAAAATGCTTTCAACGGCATACGCTGTGGGGGCTTTGCAAGAATATCCCGAAGAAAAGATGCATGAAATTACGCAGGATTTGCTGAATGCAGAGTTCCACGACGTGTTGCCAGGGACGTGTATTCAAAGCGGTGAGGACAACGGATTGATGCTGTTAAATCACGGTTTGTTGGACGCGGACCGATTAAAAAACAGGGCGTACTTTGCATTGGCAGCGGCGCAAGAACCTGCGGCGGCAGGGGAATATCCCGTAGTCGTGTTCAATCCCCATCCGTATACGGTTCACGAGAACGTCGAGTGCGAATTTATGCTTGCCGACCAAAATTGGGATACGGAAAAGATTGCGCATATCCGCGTGTTGGACGAAAAGGGCAACCCTGTCAAATTCCAAGTCGTCAAGGAGGAGAGCAATCTTAACCTCGATTGGCGCAAGCGCGTCGCGTTTGAGGCGACGTTGCCCCCTTTACAGCTTAGCCGCTATGGGGTATATATTGAATTTAAAGAGGCGGAAAAATCCAAAAAGACGGAAAGCCTCGTATACGACGACGGCAGAAAATACGTGGAAATTGACGGTGAAACGGGACTTTTGAAACGGTATGCAATTGACGGCGTGGACTACGTAACCGACGGTTTTTTACCCGTAATGTTTGACGATAACGCCGACCCGTGGGGCATGTCTGCCGCGCAAATGAAAGGTATGTGTGAAAACGAGCAGCCGTTTGTACTTTCGAAAAAACCGAGCGGTGTTTTTGAGGGAATGCAAAGTGTTCAGGTCGTCGAGGACGGCGATATTTATTTCGGCGTGGAGGCATTCTTTGAAAAGGACAATACCCGCGCGAGAGTGCTGTATAAAATTTATAAGAACAATGATTTCGTGGACGTGGACGTGCGCGTGTTTATGGGCGACGTAAACAAGTTTGTGAAATTGAAGATGCCCGTGGCTATCAAAGGGAAATTGCTCGGACAGACGGCGTTCGGTACGGAGGAACTGTATATGGACGGGCGTGAGAACGTGGCACACCGTTTCGTTGCAGTGGACAACGGCGAGAAGTGTCTTGTCTTGATGAACGATAGCGTATACGGCAGCCATTTTGAAAAGGACACATTGTATACTTCGCTCGTTCGAGGGGTAACCTATTGCGCGCATCCTATCGGGGAAAGAGAGCTGATTCCTGCCGACAGATTTACGAAAAAAGTAGACCAGGGCGAAAACCGTTTTGCATTCCGCCTTGGTGTTGTGGACAGAAATCAGTTGGAGCGTGCTACGCAGGAATTCACCCAAAAAGTATATGCGCTCAACATCTTCCCTACGCCACGCACGGCAGAACCGAAACCCTTTGACGTTGCACTTGGCGACGATACGGTGTCGCTGGTTGCTATGAAAAAAGCGGACGGCAGAACGGGGATTTTGTTCCGCCTTTTGAATAATACGGATAAGAGCGTGGAAACGCATTTGACGGTATACGGTACGCGATTACCGCTGTCGTTTGGCAAATACGAGGTCAAAACCGTATTGTATGAAAACGGCGAATTGACAGAGATGGACCAGTTGATTATTTGAGAATATGCGATACGAAAAAGAATTGAATTTTATCAAAGAACAAATGTCGCTTGCGTACGAAAAGTTTGCAGGCGAGAAGAGAACGGTTACTCAAAAACGGGCGTTTGACCTTGTTACCGATTTAGACGTAAATATCGAAAAATGCTTAACGGAGGCGATTAAAAAAGCCTTTCCTTGCGATATGGTGCAGGGGGAAGAGTTTTCCTCTGCCCCCAAAACGCAGGGACGGGTATGGTCGCTGGACCCTATTGACGGCACGTGTAATATGGCAAACGATTCTAAACTCTACGGCGTGCAGGCGGCACTTTTGGAAGATAACGAACCTGTAGTCGGGGTGATTTATTTGCCGCATTTTGGCGAATGGTATTACGCGATAAAAGGCGAGGGAGCATGGCGCAACGGCGAAAGAATACGGGTAAACGACGGCGTAGAGTTGCAAAATGCCTTGGTCAGCGTTGGGGATTATCCCCATCGTAACGTTGAGCTGGCACGTATCGAACACGAGGCAATCCGTATGATTTTCCCAAAAATTGCTAAAATACGTATGTTTGGCGGGGCGTGTATGGATTTTGCGTTTACGGCGTCTGGACAGACGCACGCATGCGTAATTATCACCAAAAACGTTTGGGATATTGCGCCCGGCTTGCTGATTTGTCAAGAGGCAGGGGCGTTTACATGTAATTTGCAGGGCGGCGCGTTCCACTTTGGAGATTACGGTGTAATCGCCGCGGCAAATCAGGAGGTGTTTAATTTGGTAAAGGACAGCTTTGTACAAGCGGCTTTGAGCCGATAAACAATAAAGAGCAGAACAGTCGACGCAAATCGGCTGTTCTTTGTTTTTTTACAAGTTAGTAAAAAATGCTTGACAAAGGAAATCCTGTAATATATAATGAGGATAATGAATAAATATATTCAGTAAAACATTTTTTTGGAGGTAGTGTTATGGAAGAGGTAAAAACCCCTAATGCAGACAAAAAGAGCATGTGGATGACGTTGATTTCTTTCGGCGTTTACGTATTGTTCTTCTTGTTCTTCTGTATTGGTTTGGTTTCTCTTGGCAAAGAATCTTTCGGCGCTGGCGAAATTATCGATTACATTAAAGATCCGAAATTGTTGCTTAGCGATATGCTGTTGGATTCGATTAAAGCATTGTTTGATAAGAATGGTGATTTCAATACGACTGTTCTTATGAAAGCGGTGTTCGTTATTTGGGCGATGGTAGTATTCGTAATTTTTGTTGTAAAAGCGATTTTTGCGGTACTCTCTCTCGTTCGTGCGGCAAGCGGTTCTGTAGAATGGGACAAAGCGGAAGAAACGATGTCTAAGAAATTGAAGAGCTGCGTACATACGTTGGTTGGTTTCATCGTTGCTGCATACTTGATGATGGGCAAAGGCTTTGTTGAACTTGAAGCGGGCGCTTGGATTTTCATCATCGTTGGCACCCTTTATATCGTAGGCAAAGACGCTTTCAATGATAAGGATCTTATCAAGACGAACGTTCTTAAATACGTTCTTGAATTGGTTTATGACGTAGCGAAGATTGCGTTGGCGATTTTGGCATTGTCTTATCTTTTAACGTGGCCTTTGATTTCTATGTTCATCAGCCAGCTTAAGAATATTTTGATGAGCTTTGCACACAAAACTCCTACTGGGGATATCGTTAAGGAACTCGTATTGCCTTTGGTTTGCTTTATCTTGGTATATATCGCGGTTGGCAGAGGCCAGAAAGTGTTGGAAAACAACATTAAGGGCGATGAAGCAAAAGCGAAGAGCTCTTCCGTTAAAGCCTTGATTTTCGCGGTTATCGCGGCAGTTGCACTTGCAATCGTTATGGCGGGTGTAAACAAGATGGAATTCAAGGATTGGTGGGAATTCTACGGTAAGGATTTCTTGAAGATGATCATCTTCGCAGCGATTGCTTACGCTGTATATTATGCGCCCATGCTTATCGACATGGTTTGCGGTAAATCCGCAGCTCCCGCGGCAGTAGAAGCAGAAGTTGCTGCTACCGAAGAAAGCGCAGAAGAAGACAAATAATTTTTGTCCATAGTTAAGACGAAACGGACTCCTCATTTTTGGGGAGTCTTTTTCATATAAAAAGTCCTTTATGATGGATATTTAATAAACCGATAAACATAAGGTAAAAAAGCTTGACAAAGTGAAAAAGGTATATTATAATGAATGAAAGAATAAAATGTTTTGTCGGTAATTTGGAGGATATAAGTATGGAGAAACGGACGAAAGATATGCCTGCGGCAAAAGTCGTTACGTTCCTTGCGTTTGTCGTATTGGCAGCGCTCGGCGTGTTCTTTGTGCTGGGTATGGTAGAACAGCCTGCGATGGATCTTGGGGAGATTGGCTTTGTCGCTGACAAAAAAACGTACGGCATTACGTGGGTCATTGACGAAATCAAATTGATTGTCGAGGATGTTGCCGGTTATTTCAAAGGCATTTGGGAGGGGGTTCAAACCTCCTTTAAGGCAATCGAAAAGGGCGAAGGGATTGCGAATATGTGTATGACGGCGTTGACGTCGATTTATCCCGTGGTAACCCTTTTGTGCTTTGTGATGGTTGCCTTGCGCGTGGTGTTTTTCTGGACACCGTTCTTGCGTTTGGGCTCGATTGGTTGGAGCAGAGTGGCGCTGCGTATGGGCAAAAAACTGAAAAAGACCATCGGCTGGGTAATCGGTTATCTCGTTTACACCTTTGCGGTGTACGGCGGCGAAGGGGTTATGGAGCTCTTAATTTGGGGCAAAGTTGCGCTGTATACGATTGCAGGCTATGCAGCTGTACGCGTACTCCTTGACGGGATAGGCAAGAAGAGTATTGTCAATGCAGTGTTTACGACGATTTCTACGGCAGCGATTGCCGTGCTTGCCGTGCTCGTTTTTGAACGCTTGCTGTTTGAAACGGCTTTGTGGCCGGCGGTTTTTGTTTACGTAGAAGAAGCGGTTTGCGCGATACAAGGGGAAGGAAAGAACACCGAACTTATGCTCGAGTGCATGCATGCCCTTTGTTGGCTGTTCGTCTTTATCGCTCTGCAGCGTACGGCAAAAATTTTGCAGAAGCAGGTCAATATGGACAGAGGCGGCGTAAGAAAATCGTTGATTTGGCTCTTGATCTGGATTGTGGCGGCTGCGGCGTTGAATTTCTTTGCGTATAAAAAGGGATTTGCTGATCGTGGAATACCGGGTTTTGATTTCAAGACTTGGAAAGAACTTGAACAAGGCGAATATTTCTTCAAATCGGTTATCTACGGAGCGATTGGCTTGGGATTGGTTATCGTTACCCCGATTTTGAATTGTATCGGCAGAAAAAAAGAAACCGACGAATAACATTTAGGAATAAAAATGCAAAAGGGTGGAAAAATCCGCCCTTTTGTGATAAAGACGGATAGGTAAAAGTATGAAGACGTTAATAGCAAAAAAGGGAGAATTCGGGGAAAAATATCTGCTGGGCGAGGTTCGTTACGGCGGGGCTGCGACCTTGAAAACGTACGTGTCGCTTTGCTACACGGAAAAAAGTCTGCGTGTAAAAATCGAGGCGCAGGGCGACAGTTTTTATTCGCCCTATCAGGGAAAATATCTCAACGAGCAGGTATGGAATGCGGATGCGGTGGAAATTTTTCTTTCTCCATACGGTAGCGAGGAATGGTATTACGAAATCGATTTTGCGCCGACGGGGGCGTGGTTTACAGGGCATATTTTTAACCCAGACGGGCGGCGTGCATATAATCACGGAGAAGACGGACCTAAGGACGGCGTTGTTTGGGATATCAAGGTGGAAAACGGTTGGTGGACGACGGAAGTGGAAATTCCCTTTGATTTTATGATTAAAAACGAAGAGGATATCGCGCGCGCGGCGCAGTTGCCTTGGCGTGCGAACTTCTACCGTATCGATTACA
>JBGVQH010000137.1:0-3809 GCA_045127475.1 Candidatus Scatosoma sp. | reverse complement strand
TGGTGGGCAATACGTTCGTTAGCGAGTGCCACGTACAAATTGCCCAAATGCATAAAGCCTGTGGGGCTAGGAGCAAGACGGGTAACGTGTGCACCTTGGGGCAGGTCGCGTTCGGGATACGTTTGCTCGTAATAATCGAGCGGTTTTACATTTTCGTCGGGAATTAACGCTTGCGCGAGTTTATTCAAATCCATAATTTTTTATCCTTTTATATTTTTTCCTAATTATTGTAGCATGTACGCCTGCCATTGTCAAATGCTTTGGCAAAGTTTATATATTGAAAAAATCAACGTTTTTATAATCAATTTCGTACAAGCCGTTTTCAATGCCGTGCACAATTTCGACAATCTGCTTGCAAAGGGGCGTTTCCACGCCGACGCGTGCACCCTCTTTTACCACCACGCCGTCCACGTAATCGATTTCGCATTTTCTGCCCCTTTGCACGTCTTTAAGCATTCCCGAAAGGAGCTTTTTGTGCTTTTTCATAGCAAAGGGCAGTACCATGTACGCGATGAAACGTTTTATCGGCGTTTTTCCGCCTAGCAGTTTTTCCATATCGTGGCCTTGCATCGGCGCGAGTTTTATCTCTGCCGCTTTCGCCACGTCCATACATTCGCGCAAAACCCCAAGGGCTATTTTGCGTGTTTTTCTACGCCGCGCCACCTCGCCAAAGGTCAAGCCTGTTACCGTGGACAAGCCCGAAAATGCGGCGTTGATGGCAAGTTTACTCCACCGCGCGCCCGATAAATTGTCCGTGATTTTAACAAAATTTTCGTTGCCCGTTGCTTTGCCTGCGTAGGAAAGAATTTCCGCCAGCAGCGCCGTTTTCTCACCGCCGTTTTGATAACCGCCGATTTCCATGCACATCGCCTCGATTTTGGACGTCAACTCTACCTTGCCGCCGCCGATAAAGGTCGCACCGTAAGACGTTGCCGCTCCGTAGGTACGTTCAACCCCTACCACGTCCGCAACGCTGGGTTCAGGCAAGCCGTTTTGCGTAGTGCACACTACCGTATCTTCATGTATAAAAGGCAAAAGGCTTTGCAAAATTTCGCCATTGAAACGCTGCTTGGTCATGAGGAAAATCACGTCGTATTTCCCTGCCATTTCCGAGGGCAAAATAGCGGTTACAGGCATGGTTATTTCCGACCCGTCCCCCGTGCAAACGATGGTTGCACCCTCTTGTTGCAAGCCTTGGACGTGTTCTAAATTCCGCGTGATAAGCTCCACGTTTTTCAGTCCGCCTTTGGTAAGCAAGCCGCCGAGTATCGTGCCCATAGCCCCCGCGCCGTAGACGGCAATCCTCATCTTTTCGATATCCCTTTTCATTTTCCGAGTGCCTTTACTACGGCTTGCACCGATTCTGCAATCGACGCGCCGCTAAGCTCGACGACGACATCGGCATATTTTTCATACAGCGGCGTTCTTTCGTCGTACAAATCCTTTAAGGTAAACCCGTCTTTAAGCGCAACACCGCGTTTTTTTAAATCCCCCAAGCGCCGCGCGATAATTTCATAAGGCAACTTTAAATAGACAACCGTACCCATTTCTTTGAGTTTCTGCATAGCGTTTTCTCGGTAGATAACGCTACCACCTGTCGCAATCACGCATCGACTTGCGGCAATCTCCGAATTGACCTTTCCCTCAATATCCAGAAACGCCTCTCTGCCCACTTCTTCGATAATTTCGTTTAAGCGTTTCCCCTCGCGCGCGACGATGACGCTGTCGCTGTCAATATAGCCGTACCCGATTACCTCGGAAAGTTCCGTACCGATTGTCGTCTTACCGCAACCAGGCATACCGATTAAAATAATATTACTTTTCTTCATTGTCTTCTCCCAAAACGCCTTAATGGCGAGTATCGTCCTCGTAAACCTCGCAAAACCGAGCCGCAAACGACGGCTCTTCGCCACCCGCGTACAAATGCCCTATATCGCCAAAACCCGCACAGCGGAAAATTGCTATTCCCTTTTTCCGCTCCTCGGTGTAGATCGTCGTCAGCGACGAGGTCAACGCCGTAAAATGATGCCACAGAGGAATTGCAGAAATGTCTAACAAATGGGAAAGCAACAACATCTCCAACCCAAAATGGCAAAAGAGGGCAACCGTGTCGTGATTACCTTGTTCCGTTTTATAGATTTCACCCTCGCGCGTATAACCGTGCCGAGCTAGCAGTTCGTCCAAGCCGTCCGTAACGTAACGAACGCGACGTTCCATTTCCACTTTTTCGTAAAAGCCCTGCTTAAACCACTCGCCCTTTTGATACATTTTCGGGTTGTTAACCCATTCGCTCGGAAACATATCCCAAGGGATTCCCCGTTCTCTGCCCGACGGCAAGACGAGCGGGCAGTCAAATTCTCGCAACCAGTCTTTTTCAATTACGTCCTGTTCGCGCCCAAGTGCTCTTGCCACGTAATCGCAGGTATGTCTTGCCCTACCAAGCGGCGACGAATATAAATAATCTATCTTTTCCTTGCGCAGCCTTTCCGCAAGCAAAGCAGCCTCTCTATGCCCTTTTTCCGTCAGCGTGTCGTTGACGTAATCGGGGTCGCCGTGGCGAATTATTAGCAGCCTCATACGTCGATTTCCTCCATAAAGGGCACCAAAATTGCATTTTGCACAAACAGGTATTCGTCCTTGATTTTTAATCTATCACCGTTAAGTTCTAGATATTTCACGGACGATTTTAAAGAATTCGGAAAATCTTCCCCGATAGGATTGCCGAATTTTTCTTCGTATTCTTTTAAGGACACCCCGTAGGACGTGCGCAGAGCAAGCATTAAAAACTCGAATTTAGCCGTTTTTTCGTCTACCTCTTCACTGGTGATTGCAGGATAAAAACCTGAAATGATACATTTCATATATTCGTCCAAATCAAAGGTGTTGGTAAAGCGTTTGCCCATCATAAACGAGCTTGCCGATACCCCCACACCGATATATTCGCCCCGTTTCCAATAGGTAAGATTATGCTTACTTTCGTACCCGTCCATAGCGAAATTAGATATTTCGTACCGTTTGTATCCCTTTTCCTCTAAAAGCTTTCTGCCGTATTCGTACAGCTCGGCAACTTCGTCGTCATCAGGCAGTTCGCCGTTGAGATAATCGGTAAAAATAGGAGTGCCGTCCTCCACCTTAAGTGCATACATGGAGATATGTTTCGACCCGCATGCGTGCGCCAGCTCAATCGTCTTTTTAACGTCCTCTTTCGTCTGATTTTTCAGCCCCAGCATGACGTCCGTACTGAAATTTTGCCCTTTTAAAAGGTTGGTGGCATACACGTAATCGCGCGCGTTGTGAATTCTGCCAAGGTCGGCAAGCTGTTCGTCAATCGCCGTTTGTAAGCCGATGGAAAAACGATTGATACCCGCCTGCAAGTACGTCTGCACCTTGCTTTCGCCGATTGTGCCGGGGTTGAGCTCCAACGTAATCTCTGCGTCCTTTTTTAAATTAAAACAGGCACGTATCTGGTTCATTGCACCTAAAATCAGCTTGGGCGAAATGTAGGACGGCGTGCCGCCGCCAAAATACACGGTGTCAAATTCATAATCTTTCAGTTCTTCACCGCGCATTTTCAATTCCTTATAAAGACACGCCATATACGCATCTGCATAGGCAATTTTGTCGGGGTACGACGTGAAATCGCAATAGGAGCATTTGTGTCTGCAAAAGGGTATGTGAATGTATATACCTGCCATAATTTTAATCCTTATTCGTCTTTAATATTTCCATAAACACTTCACTCGGAACGTCTACGCTGCCCACCTTACGCATACGCTTTTTCCCCTCTTTTTGCTTTTCAAGAAGTTTAC
>JBGVQH010000136.1:0-2323 GCA_045127475.1 Candidatus Scatosoma sp. | reverse complement strand
ATATTCCCCACTGCTGCCTCCCGTAGGAGTCTGGACCGTTTCTCAGTTCCAATGTGGCCGATCACCCTCTCAGGTCGGCTACCAATCGTCGGCTTGGTGGGCCGTTACCTCACCAACTACCTAATTGGACGCGAGCTCATCTATGTCCGATATAATCTTTTACCCCAAAGGGATGCCCCTTCGTGGTCTTATGCGGTATTAGCAGTCATTTCTAACTGTTATTCCCCTGACATAGGCAGATTGCTCACGCGTTACTCACCCGTCCGCCACTCACTTATAACCCGAAGGTTCTAAGTTCGTTCGACTTGCATGTGTTAAGCATGCCGCCAGCGTTCATCCTGAGCCAGAATCAAACTCTTAAGTTTAATTGTTTAAAGTCATTACCTCTTTCAAGATAATAACGGCTCTAACTATTTTTTGTTATCTCTTTGCTGACTTGCTTTCAAGGTTACTTGTTTTCACAAGTTTCTTTGAAATTTAACGGAAATTACCTTTCATTTGCTTGTTTGTCAAATAAAATCTCATTTCTTTCTTATTCCATTTTTAATCTGCTTTTTACCAAGCTACAGCTCGGTTCTGCCACTCGTCGCGACAGCTTGTATATAATACCATATTCCTTTTACCTTTGTCAAGCATTTTTTCTAACTTTTTTTAACTTTTTTTAAAAAAGTTTTTTGCTTGGCTCGGTTTTTCAGTTTTTTAGGTATTTTTAAGCTCTCTCAAGGACAGCTTGTCTATCTTACTACTTTATATTCCCTTTGTCAACTGTTTTTTTGCTCTTTTTTGAAATTTTTTAAATTTTTTTGGAGAAATTTGGAATTTTTAAGACCTCATCGCCGTATTGAATCACCGTTTCCGTTGTTTTCTTCAAATACGCGGCAAAATCCACACTCGATTCCACCCAATCGGGCACGTACATCCCCCCGACAAAATCCTGATGCGGGCTGTGATAATCCGTTCCGCAAGTAACGAGCACGCCGTACTCCTCCGCCGTCGCGAGCACTTTATCCTTATGCTGCCGATCCCCCCACGTGCAATTGAGCTCCACGCCGCGCAAAAATCCCTTCTCACCAGGGTGCTGATCGTCGCAATAGGACAAATTCCCCCGCCAAGGATGCGCCTGCACGAGCATCACGCCCCATTTCTCACACAAAGCAAACAGTTCCCATTGCGAAAGCGCGTGCAAGCAGGGCGTTTCCCGTAAAAATTTCTCCGTCACGCCGTAAAGCTGCCAATCGGCATAAAACGGCTCGAGAATGGTGACTTCAATCCCCAGCATCCATAAAAATCCCCGTTCTTTGGCATACGGAACTGCGCGATTGTATTCTGCGATCGCGTTTTCGATATACACCGCATGGTTTTCCGCCGTCGGCGCATAATAATGAGGCTGACAATGATTGGTCAAAATGCACCCGTCATACCCCATCGCCTGCTTTTGATCAATGAGTTCCTCACACGTCACCTCAGCGCAAAGGCTCACTCCTTTCGTATGCGTATGCGTGTCAATCAATTTATATCCGTCCATATTTCTTACTCCTTTCGAGCATATTATACCCCCCTTTTTCGGAAAAGTCAAACAAAATTCTTGACTTTTCACGCGCGCGCGTGTACAATATTATATATATAAGAGTGTGGCTTGGTAAACGTAAAAATAAAAAACGCAAAGAACAAGCCGCCATCATTTCAAGAGGTCGTTATGTATTTAAAATTACGAATTATTTTCACTTGGATTGCCGTAGCCTTTGCCGCGGCAGTATTCCCCATCGGCACGTTTTTAGGCTTTACGTGGGCGATTATTTGCGTGGCGGCATGCGCGCTGTTTGCAGGGCTCATGTATATTTGCAAGCAAAAACAGGAAGAAATAGAAAACGCCGACCAAGCAACCAATTCGACAAAACCCGACGAAAAGATTGAATAAAAGGCTACATTTTGCCGACGTTTTTAGGAATTTTTTTGAAATTTTTCTTATTTTGTTGACAATCGAATTTTTTAGCAGTATAATAGTAGTACTAAATTAGGAGGTAACTAAAAATGGATTTGAATGCAACGTTGAAAAAGTTTTTCCCTATTTCCTATTCGCATTCCTTACTTAAAGCGATCATCTACTACCTTGTAGTAGCAGTAGTTGCAACCGTGCTTATTTTCTTGGCGGGTTTGATTACCGGTTGGATCCCCGTAGTAGGCGCGATTGTAGGTTGGGTTCTTCGTATCGTAGGTATCCTTGCTGACGTATACGTAATCGGTGGTATCGTTGTTTCGATTTTGGTAAAGATCGACGTACTTAAATAAGAACAAACAAAATAAAAAGCCGTTCACTTGAAAA
>JBGVQH010000135.1:0-3298 GCA_045127475.1 Candidatus Scatosoma sp. | reverse complement strand
CTTCCGTCGATGATCCCGCCGCTCAAATTATAATTACTGCCGTTCACGTAAATGGTGTTAAAAGGGTCTTTACCGCCCAAACGCACGAGCGCCTCGTCATGGTCCCAATCCTCTGCCGCCTTAATCACCGCGTAATTAGCAAGCTCCAAAGACACGCTCTTTACTGGATCAGCAGGCGTGCAAATGGGTTTTTTGAGCACGTAAACCCCGTCAGGGAAATAAATCGTGCGGTTGGGATTATCATCGATAATTTTTTGAATTGCGTCGGAAACGTCCGAAACCCCATCCGTTTGCATATAATCCGTAACAACAACGTAAGCTTTTCTTTCAAATGATAAATCGCTCATCATTCGTTCTCCTTTTTTAGATGTTTTTGCGTCTATATCGTCATTATAACACGAACTTTTTGCTTTGTCAATGGTAAAAAACGTCATTTATTCGTAAAAAAACAGCGGCTGTTACACCGCTGTTTTTTGATGTTTAACGTTTGATTTCTAATTGCCAACGATATCCACAGCCCATGCGAATTTCGTATTTGCCTTTGCATTCCGCGCACTCGATAAAAGCGTAATCGTCGTGAAAACCCCGAACGCTTTCGTACACAATTTTCCCCTTTTTACAAGGGCAAAGGTATTCCACATGCCAAGTAGGCGTATTAGCACCGTCAGGATATCTATCTTCTTCTAATATTATTTTTGCCGTTTGATCATTCATCATCTTATCTCGCTACAAATTCCACCGATAAATCAATGGAAAAATCCGTTAAAAATCCCGCTTTTTGCATTTGTGCACGAACATCCTCTTGAATATATTTCATAAGATAGTTTTGCACGCTATTTTTCGCCGAGTCACGGTCGTAATACTGCTCTAACATTTCCACCTTTGCACGCACAGAAACATTAAACTCATCCGACCACGTAGAAATAGAAAAAGAATATTTAAAATCCAGCACTCTTTCGTCATAATTACTACTATACGACCACCCCATCGCTTTCTTCAAATCCAAAGTAAAACGTTTGAAGCAATCTTGTCTTCTTTTCAGTTCGTCTCTATCTCTACGTTCCTGCTCTTTTTGAAACCGCTGTTCTTCTTCCAAGCGAGTGTTTGTAGACTCTTTCGTTGCCTGTGTTTTTCTCACGCCTTGACCCGTTTCCATGGTACTATTCCTAGAAGAACTACCCAATTGCTTTTCAAACTCCGAAATTTCTCTCAGTGCGTCCTTTGTGCTCAACAACGGATTTTTCTGTTTGAGCTGCTCGTACACCTTGTTATAAGCGCGATAGGCTTCATCCATTTCTTTTTTCAGCGCTTCTAATTTTTCATCTACTTTCTTGATATTTTTTGCGTTTGTTTGAATGATGTGCACAATTAAAATATATACACCGCCAATCGCCGCTAACGTCAATAAAATCGCCAAAATAGACGGCATCATCGCAAGGTATTGATCACCAAGTCCACTGCAATTGAAGATCGCCAATGGTAAAGTCAACGGAACAACTAAAATCATGAAAATGCCAAGTACTTTATCCGCGCCTTGCCCGTACGTCATCGTATATATAATAAGGCTTATATAGGAAATAATCGCCAACGCCATATACACCCAGCCGAGAATAGAAATAGATTTTTTATTCGCAGTATCTCCAACAGCCAAAGCAATGATGCCCATTACCGCCGCCACAAACAGCACAATGCCCAACGTATACAAAACACCGTAATTTTCATCCGTCCAACCGCTATAATCATTCTCAATCGGTGATTTAATAGCATGCAAATTATTAATTACGATATTCCAAGCAAAAATCATCCCTACCGTCAAAGCCGCCACTGCCGACACAATAATTAACAACGCAACGATGATTCTACGCGCCAATAGGTTTTGCGAATTGCGTTTTTCGTATTTTGCTTTTGCTGCGTAATATCTTTTTCCTTCCGATGAATCGTCCGCCAATTTACGGTTTTTTCGTTCGATTTGATCGTTTTGGGCTTTTAAGTCCTCATATTTATTGCGCGCCTTATTCAACGCCCGTTCTAGTGCCTGTTTTCTTTCGTCTGAAAGTGCCATATACCCTCCCCATAATTTAATTGTAGCTTTCATGAAATAATCTAAAAACAATCTACGGGTAAATAACCTCCACTTTACCCATAGATTGCTTGCCTTTAAAGTTTTGCTCTTGCGTAATTCGCCGCCAAAATAATATCCGCAGCAGGATCTTCGCCCGTTTCGCGTTCAATCGTCAAGAAACCGTCAAAACCGATTTCCTTCAAAGCTTTCAAGTAGTTATCCCAATCCACGTCCCCTTCACCGATTGGTAATTCAATAAAGCCTTTACATGCGTTGAGCGCGTCTACACCACCGATTGCGAATGCGTGATAAACGTCAGCAGGATTTTGATTTTTATCCAACTGTCTACCGTCTTTTAAGTGCGTATGTACGATATAATCTTTGAGCATATACACCGCTTCCACCGCGTCCTGCGCCGTAACCATCGTGAAGTTTGCAGGGTCGAGATTGACACCAACGCCGCCTTTCGTGTCCTGCAAGAACGCCAACAACGTAGCCGCTTTTTCAGGACCCGTTTCGATTGCGAGCGTGACGCCTTTTTCTTTTGCGTACAAACCGCATTCCGTCAATGCCTTGAGCATAACGCCATAACGACGGTTGCTCTTATCAGCAGGAATAACGCCGATGTGCGTCGTTACAACGTGTGTATCGAATTCCACAGCCAAATCGATGATACGCTTAGTCTTTTCCACGCGCAGCGCGTTGTCTTCTTCTCTTTCAAAGCCGTAGCCGCCCATATCGCCGCAAAGCGCGCTGACTACAAGACCTTTTTCTTTAAGCAAAGCCTTGTATTCCGCTTTCTTTTCTTCCGTCAACGTGTCGGGGCTGAACGAACCCGTCGTTGCATAAATTTGCACGCCGTCAAGTCCAAGCTCCGCCGCCATTTTAATACCTTCTTCATGGGGCTTTTTAAAGCAATCCGTAATAACGCCTATTTTCATTTTTTCATACCTTCCTTTCCAATTTCATAAATTCGCATTACCAATGCATGTGTTTTTAACGTTTCGTCGCCGCAAAGAAACAACGGTTCTTTATCCAAAATCGCATCGTAGAAATGACGGATTTGGCGGCCGTGCTGTACGCCCCAATAATCCTTTCCGCCTTTGCATTCCACGGCTTTCGTTTCCCGATGTTTTTCTTCTTTCGTGCCGTCCGCGTAGGTGATATACGCGTCGTCATACGTGAATACGACGTTGCCTTTTTCGCAATATAACCGAAGCTCCGGCGCATCGTTTG
>JBGVQH010000134.1:0-5343 GCA_045127475.1 Candidatus Scatosoma sp. | reverse complement strand
AGCCACGCAAAATATCGACAATATTATCGATTTCGTATCCACGCTGATTGAAAAAGGGCATGCGTACCCGACGAAAAATGGCGACGTGTATTTCGACGTCGAGAGTTTCCCTGCCTATGGCAGACTGTCCAACCGCAATATTGAGGACGCGTTGGACGGCGTGCGCGTGGATAACGACGACGAGAAGAAAAATGCGTACGATTTCGCCCTTTGGAAGAGTGCGAAACCGGGTGAAATTTATTGGGAATCCCCTTGGGGCAAGGGCAGACCGGGCTGGCATATCGAGTGTTCGGCAATGAACCGCGCGGCGTTCGGCGAGCAAATCGATATCCACGGCGGCGGCAGAGATTTGATTTTCCCGCACCATGAAAACGAAATTGCGCAGACGGAAGCGTTGACGGGCAAGCCGTTTGTAAAATATTGGACGCATAACGGGCTCATCAAGGTCAACGGGCAAAAAATGAGCAAATCCTTGGGGAATAGCTTGCTCCTTGCCGACCTTTTGGAAAAGTATTCGGACGAGGCGGTAAAGTTTGCGTTGTTGCAGACCAACTACCGCAACGATATCAATATCACGGACGATTTATTCCCCGAAGCAGAAAAGCATCTGTACGAGTTTTATTGCCAGCTTGCGCTCGTGGACGAGGTCGTGTCCAAATTTAAGGGTGCGGAGCTTACGATTGAAAACGAGGACGCGCTCCGTGCGGCGGAATATACGGCAAAAATCGAAGAAGAGTTTAACGCTTGTATGAGCGACGATTTTAACACCGCGCTTGCGCTGTCTAATTTATTCGGGTATTTTAAGGACATGAAAAAATGGCTTAGCGAGGGCAAGACGGGTGGATTTTTCGTCGCACTTTCGGCGGCGGCACAAATCCGAAAAACTTACGCATTACTGGGTATGTTTACCAAAAACGCCAAAGAATATAAGGCGTGGTATGAAGAAAAGAACGCCGAAGAAATTCCCGCAGAGGTGAAAGCAGTAGCGGAAGAACGTTGGGCGGCGCGTACCGCGCGCGATTGGGCGAAGAGCGACGAGCTGCGCGCAAAGCTTGCGGAAATGGGCTATGCCGTCAAGGACAGCAAAACGGGTTACGAACTGACGAAAAACTGACGGACAGGCAGAAGAAACGCTTGACAAATCTTCTGTTTTACATTTATAATGTAAAAGAACAAAAACAAATCTAACAACGGACAGGAAAAATTATGAAAAATTATACTGGACAATCTTTACGCGAAATGTATTTAAACTTCTTCAAAGACCGCGGACACAAAGTGATTCCCTCGGCATCTTTGATTCCTGAAAACGACCCGACCGTGTTGTTCACGACGGCAGGTATGCACCCCCTCGTGCCCTATCTTTTGGGTGAAAAGCACCCTGCGGGTACTCGTCTTACCGACGTGCAAAAATGCGTGCGTACGGGCGATATCGACGACGTGGGCGACGAAAGACATTGTACTTTCTTCGAAATGCTCGGTAACTGGTCGCTCGGCGATTATTTCAAGGAAGAAATGATTCCTTGGAGTTACGAATTTTTGACGGGTGAAAAGTATCTTGGGATTCCCTCGGACAAAATCGCCGTAACGGTATTTGGCGGCGACGATACCATTCCTCGCGACGACGAGGCGGCGGCGCTTTGGGAAAAGGCAGGCATCAAAAAGGAAAACATTTATTATATGCCCCGCGAAAATAACTGGTGGGGACCTGCGGGCTTGACTGGTCCTTGCGGTACGGATACCGAAATGTTCGTTATCCGCAAACCGAAATGCTCGCCGAGCTGCAACCCCGATTGTAACTGCGGCGCGTTCCTTGAAATTTGGAACGACGTTTTCATGCGTTTTAATAAGCAAGCGGACGGCAGCTTTGTCGAGCTTTCGCAAAAGAACGTGGATACGGGCATGGGCTTAGAGCGCGCTTTGTGCGTTCTCAACGGCAAATCCAGCGTATATGAAACGGATATTTTTGAAAACGCAATTCAAACGATTGAAGAATTGACGGGCAAGACCTACGGCGAAAGCGAGGAAACGACCAAGTCTTTCCGCGTGCTCTTGGACCATTGCCGTACAGCGACCTTTATGCTTGGCGACGAAAAGGGTATCGTGCCCTCGAACACCGACCAAGGGTATATTCTGCGCAGAATTATCCGTCGCGCGGTGCGCTACGGACGGAAAATCGACCTGCCCGAGGGCAGCCTTGCGAAGATTTCCGCAGCGTTTATCGAGTATTACAAGGACGTTTATCCCGAACTGAATATCAACCGCGAGAAGATTGCGGACGAGCTTGCAAAGGAAGAAACGAAGTTTACCAAGACGTTGCAGCAAGGCTTGAAAGAATTTGAAAAGTGCATAAACGGTATCGAAAGAAAGAATACGTTTATGGCACAAAAAGACCCTGCGTACGTGCCCGAAAAGGTAATCGGTGGCAAGCAGGCGTTCCATTTGTACGACACCTACGGTTTCCCTGTGGAAATCACGGACGAAATGGCAAAGGAACGTGGTTTTGCGGTAGATATTGACGGCTACAAAGCGGCGTTTGAAGAACATCAAAACAAGAGTAAGGCGGGCAGCGAACAGAAATTCGCTTGCGGACTTGCCGACCATAAAGAGGCGACGACGGCACTCCATACGGCAACCCATTTGTTGCACGCCGCACTGAAAAAGGTATGTTCCCCTGAAGTCAACCAAAAGGGCTCGAACATCACCGAAGAAAGATTGCGTTTTGATTTTAACCTGCCCCAGCCTATGACGGCGGAGCAAGTCAAGGCGGTGGAGGATTTGGTGAACGAAGTGATTGCCAAGGATATCCCCGTTGTGATGAAAGAAATCAGCTTGGAAGAGGCGAAAGCGGAGGGCTTTACGGGCTTGTTTGAAAGCAAGTACGGCGAAGTGGTAAAGACGTACACCATCGGCGATTTTTCCAAAGAAATTTGCGGTGGCCCGCACGTGGAATCGACGGGTAAGCTGGGCAAATTTAAAATCCAAAAGGAACAGAGCTGCGGCAGTGGTATTCGCCGTATCAAGGCGATATTAGAGTAAATCCCCCTATACGTGTCGCGTTGAATGGCAAAAGGACGTTATGAACGAAGTGATTTCTGCTGAAACTATAAAAACGCTGACCGCGCCCATTTTGGAAAAGGGATTTACCTTTGAGTATTTCTACCAAAAGGGTGGGGACAGCAGCTGCGTGTATATCTGCCGCTTTAAAAAAGGCAGGGACTTTTTCGACTGGCGCGAGGTTTCTGGCGGCAACGAAATCAATATCGTCGTGTGCGTGAACGGCACGTATTCCTTTCCGTCCTTGAAATATCTTTATAAAAAAGAATACCGTGCGTTTAACGTGAAACATATTTTCAAGAAGGCGACCTTAGACGAAAAACGGAAATTCGTTGCACAGCTTTTGTGCAAGGAACTAGGCAGCGGCAAGCCCGATTTTTTCGGAATTAAATTGTAAAAAGTTATAAAAGACAAACGCTCCCCGTTTTGGGGAGCGTTTTCATATACGCTTGATTTTCACGTTGCCGCACAGCACGTCCGAATAGGAATAGGCTGTTTTGCCTAAAAAATCCTTATCGTCAGGCTTGACGGTGAATAGGGAGGGGTAAATCCCCGAGAGGATACCCGAATAGCTCACGCTCTTATTTCTGCCCAAATTGACGCGCACGGCGACGCGCTGCGCAGAGCAGTCCTTTACCATTTGTTTAACGTCCTTGATATTTTTGGTTGGTTTAATCATATACACAGTATCCCCAAAAAGCAGGAAAAATATTCCTTTTTTCAGAAAAAAATTGCGGGCGGCGTTCTATCCGTTTTTGCCACGACATAGGATAAAACGACAAGAAAAGCCCAAAGGGGGTCGCAAGGAGGTCGTAAAAATGTCAATAAAGCCGCAATTTGAAAGCTATCGTTATATCGGGGAAATTTGCCGTTTGCGCGGGCAATCGGTGGTGGAATGTCGTCTGCCGGGCAGCGAAATCGGGAGTGTGTTGGCGGTGTATGCCAAGGCGATTCCTGCCGACTGCGCGTGCACGGACGGCGAAGTGCAATACGGTGGACGGGTTTTGCTGACCGTTGTGTACGAGGACGGCGATAAAAAGGTGTGCCGCGTGGAACGAGGCGCGGAATTTTTCCACAAAGCCGAGGGAGCACAGGTCAGCCCTGCGTGCTTTGCGAAAGGGTTGTTTTCGGTGGAAAACGTTACTTGGCGCAGAGAGGGCTCGGGGTTGTATATTTCGGTAATCGTGGGGGCAATGCTCGCCGTTTATGGGAGTAAGCAGATGGAGTATTTGGTCGGCGGCGAAAATTTAATTGTCAAAAAGTCCGCATTGACCCTTTGTAAAACGGTGTGCGTAACGGGAGAAACGGAGGGCGAAGACGAGTTTAACTGCGATTACGTCGGGGATATTTTGTTGCACAGCCAAACGGCGGTAGTGCACGGCGCAAGCGTGAATGGCGGTCAGATTGATTTGGACGGCGAGATTGCACTCAATCTTTGCGTTTTGACAGGAGAGAGCGGGGTGGGCTCGTACGAGAGGTTAATTCCTTTTCACATGCAGATTCCTGCCGAAGAGGGTTTTGGTAAGGTAACGGCGAGTGCGCACGTAAGCGTAAAACAGGCACATTTAACGGCGAGCACGGACGAGGAAAAGGGGCGGAGCAAGATGGTGCTTTCCTATACCCTTTCGGCAACCTGTTTTTTGCATATCGAGGAGGAAATCGAGAGGGCTGTCGACGCCTTTTCCACGCAGGCAGAAACGGAGCTGAAACAGGCAAAAGACGGGGGACGGTACTTAATCAAGCAGGTAAAGCAGGTGGAACGCATTCATGGCACGGCGCTCATCTCGCCCCTTTTGGACGGAGAATATTCTTTGCAAGCGGCGGTGTTGCCGCGAGCGGAAATTTTCGTCCATAAAACGGAAAAGGGCATGGAGGCAGAAGGCGCGGTACTTGCGGACGTGTTGCTTCTCGGTGCGGACGGAGGACACCGTAGCGCGACGTTGTCCTTGCCTTTTGTTTTTCCCTTGGACGGGGAGGGCGATTATGCAGAGTGTGATTGTATCGTTTGCGGACTGAACGTACGGCGTAAGAAGAACGGTGAAACGGAGGCAGAGGCAACCTTAAAGCTCTGCGCGCGCAGCTATGCGCAACGGACGTGGGAATACGTATGCGAGGTGCAGGAGGGGGAAGAATACCCTGTGGAAGAGAGTGCTTTTTCGGTGTTTATTCCGCGAGCGGGCGAGGATTTGTGGCAGGTGGCAAAGCGGTTGGCTTGCGACCCCGAGGATTTGAAAAAGAGCAACGGGCATTTGGAATTTCCGCTCAAAGAGGGGGAACGGATTTTCGTTT
>JBGVQH010000133.1:0-6652 GCA_045127475.1 Candidatus Scatosoma sp. | reverse complement strand
CCCCGTCGTCTCCCCCGCTTACACCTCAGGCTTGGTTGGTACGCCCAACGAATTGAAATTGAAATATCTTGCAGATAACGAATTCTCCGTGCTTTCGGGCGAAGCATTGAAGAATGCAATCAAGGACAAAATCAAGGCGAAAGACGAAGACTTGTACGGCAAGATGGCGTCCGAGGGTACTACTCCTAGACGTTTGACCGACCTGATCGGTTCGCTTTGCGATTTGACTAGCGGATCGGGCGACAAGGGTACGCCGATTGTCTTTATCCAAGGCTACTTCGATAACTATACCACCGAGTAATAATTTAAATACTTTGATAAAACCCCCGTCTGTTGAAACAGACGGGGGTTTTGTTTTAAAATAATCAAATCAAATCATTATAGGAAAGGGTTTGAATATCGTGCTTTGCAAACACCTCGTCCGCCTTTTCCAAATCAGACGTTTTGACGACAATAGACGCCTCATCCCCTCCCACGGACAGCCCGTACATATATTCAACGTTAAGCTCCTCATCCGAAATCACACGTAAAATTTGTTGCAACGCACCTGGCGTATGTGGAACGCTTACGATAAACACGTCGGTCAACATACTCGAAAATCCCGCCGCCGAAAGCGCCGCTTTCCCCTCCTGTGGTTTATTCGATATAATACGGAGTAAGCCATATTCTGCCGTATCAGCAAGGCTCATGGAAATAATGTTCACGCCGCCGCCCTTGAGCACGTCCAAAACGTCTCCCAAGCGTCCCTTTCTGTTTTCAATAAATACGGAAATTTGTTTCGTAACCATACCTCTACCCCCTTATTGCTTATTTCGCAAATCCTTGATTCGCTTTGCTTTGCCCTCAAATCGCTGCAAGGTGTTTGGCGATTCCAAACGGATTTTTGCGTCTAGACCAAGCACCACTTTCAGTTTGTTGCGCGTGAGATTTTCTATGCGCTGCAATTCCGCGAAAGAGTCCGTTTCTTTATTGAGTTCCACGCGGACGGTCAGTTTGTCGGTATACCCCTCGCGTTCTACGATAATTTCATAGTGAGGTCCAAGTTCTTCCACGGAAAGCACCACTTCTTCAATTTGCCCAGGGAATACGTTTACGCCGCGGATTTTAAGCATATCGTCGCTGCGCCCGGACGGATTTTCCATACGGCAGGTTGTTCTGCCGCACGCGCACGGCTCATAGAAAAGCCGCGTAACGTCTTTCGTGCGATAACGTATCAAGGGCAACCCCTCTTTCTTGATACAGGTAATGACCAACTCGCCCTTTTCTCCCGCGGGTAACACCTCGCCTGTAACGCTGTCGATAATCTCGGGAATAAAGTAATCCTCGTTGATGTGCATACCGCAATGTTCTAAGCATTCCCCAGAAACACCGGGACCCATCAGCTCACTCATGCCGTAGTTGGACGTAATGCGTATATCCTTACCCCAAACGGCGTGCATTTCCTCGCGCATGGCGTCCGTAAGCAATTCACTTCCCACCAACGCCGTTTTAATATGCAAATCGGTTTTCGGGTCAATTCCCATACCCTGCGCAACTTCGGCAAGTCGGAGCGCATACGACGGTGTTGCTACGAGCAGCGACGTTTGAAAATCCTGCATGTACATCAACTGTTTTTCGGAATTACCCGTAGAGGACGGTACGATTGCCGCGCCAAGTTTTTCCAAACCGTAATGCAACCCGAACGCGCCCGTGAACATGCCGTAGCCAAAGCATATTTGCGCTACGTCCTTACTCGTTGCACCGCCCATGCACGCAATACGGGAAACACAGTCCGTCCAGGTTTCCAAATCTCCGCGCGTATAGCCCACGACCGTGGGTTTGCCCGTCGTACCCGAGCTGGCGTGAATACGCACAAGCTCGTCCTTAGGCACGGCAAACAACCCGAACGGATAGGTATCGCGCATGTCTTGTTTTGTTGTAAACGGGAGCTTTTGCAAATCCGCAAGTGTTTGGATATCCTCAGGCTTTAAGCCCTTTTCCTGCATTTTTGCACGGTAGTAAGGCACTTTCTCATACACTCGTGCCACCGTTTCTTTAAGCCGCGCAAGCTGTAAGCTTTCCATCTCCGCGCGACTAAGCGTTTCTTTCTTTGACCAAATCATAATGTATCCCTTTTTTGAGTTTTTTCTTTTTTATGCCGCTTTTTCTTCGGTTTTGTCTTCAAACGCCGCAGACAACGTTTCTTTATCGGGTGCTTTTGTACACAAGCTGACAATCGCCGTCGCTGCCAACGAATATGCCATACAGATTACGCCAATCATAGGCGAGCACGCAATACCACATTTTACCGCAATCCCAAAGGACGCGTTCCAGCCGTTTTGATGATACCCAAACACAAAAATCAGAGCAACCGTCAAGACCAACGCGCCGACAATCGACGTCCATACGGCAGAGCGGGTAACCTTTTTCCAAAGCAAGCCCAAAACGTACGGCCCCATAAAGCAACCTGCCAAAACACCCCAGCTAAGCCCCATCAGATAGGCGATTGCCGATATGTTAAATTTCTCATTTAAGATTGCAAGCACAACCGAGATTGCCACGAACACCAAACAGAGAATTTTCATCGTCCAATTCACTCGTTTATCGGACGCGGTTTTATTGATTTTTCCTTTATAAATATCCACGGCAACGACGGACGCGGACGCCAGCGAAACCGAAGAGAGCGTAGACATACTTGCCGACAAAATCAGCACGGCAAGCACGCCGACGAGCCCCGTAGGGATTACGATTTTAATCATGTGCGGAATCACGTTATCCGCACCAACCCCCGCAAGCTGCGGGAAGAAATGAGAAAGTGCGCCCGTGAAATATGCACCAAAACCGATAATTAAAGCAAACAGCGTGCTGACCACCGTCCCCTGCATAATTGCTTTGTTATCGCGCACCGCATAATATTTATGTACCGTCTGCGGCAACGCCCATACCCCGAACGAGGTGAGCATCATCAACGATAAAAGGGACACGGTATTGCCGTACAAGCCCTTATTCGAGCTTGAAAACGTAAGCCAACCAAGCTCGTCGCTGGAAGTCAGTTCTTTAATACTCCAATCGATATTGCCGTGATTCATAAAGCAAACGACCATCGCCACCACGCCGATCAGCATAATAATCCCTTGGATAAAGTCGGAAAGCGCCGTTGCGAAATACCCTCCAAAGAACAGATACAACGCAGTAAGTGCGGCAAGCGCCACCATAATCGTCCAGCCAGGAATATCAAATACGATGGTAAACAGCGAGCTAAGTCCGTTGTATACCGACGCGGAATACGGAATTAAGAACAGGAAAATAATAACCGCCGAAACAAGCTTTAACGACTGACTTTTATACCGCTTTTCAAAAAATTCAGGCATGGTTTTTGCCGAAAGGCGCGTCGTCATTTTTTTGGTGCGCTTTGCAAGCACCAACCACGCAAACAGCGAACCGATAATCGCGTTGCTAATCCCGATCCACGCCGCCGCCAAGCCATACTGTCTGCCGAATTTTCCTGCGTATCCGATAAAAATGACCGCCGAAAAATAGGTCGTTCCGTAGGCAAATGCACTCATCCAACCGTTTAAACCCTTTCCTGCCAACAGGAAATCCTTTACTGACGACGAACGCTTTCGCGTGTAAATTGCAATCGCCACCATACTCAGCGCATAGATCGCCAAGATTACGTAATCCAAAACCATATCCTATTCTCTCTACTTTTTTGATTGATTTTTTCGATTTTTTTATATTTTTCTATCGATTTTTATGATTATATCATAAATGGCGGAATACTGTCAACCAAACGACGGCTAAAACGGCGGATTTGCCTGAATTTTTTCTGTTTTTCCGCAAAAAAGGACGGTTGTCCGTCCTTTTTTATATCGTCGAATTATAAAAGTATCTTAACCTCTTTTGGGGCATCCACCGTCGTTTTCACACTGCCGTCCGATTGTAATTCGTGCTTGATATTCAATACTCCGTAGGGTGTAGGATAGGTTGCCTTTACCCGTTTCAAGCCGCTCAAATGCGGTTGAATTTTGATTGTACGCATACCCGTCCCTTGGGGTTTTACCCCAACGACCGTTTCCATAAGGTAGGCAATCACGCCCGCCGACCAACCGTGGCAAAGGCTATGACGATAACCTTGATAGCAATACGCACCGTAATCGCCGTGAATATCTTTTTTATCGAGCGTGGGCATTTCGTCAATTCTGCCTGCGCCCTTCAACCAAGCAAGGTCAAAATCTTCCCAAAAGGTCGTAGCCCCAACGGATAACATACCGCCGTAATATTCTTTCATCACGTCCAGTGCTTGTGCGTACTCACCACATTCCGCTATGCCCGTTAAAATGGGATAGGACATAAAGGTAGACAGGCCCTTTGCACCGCCCTCTAACAATATCTTTTTGTTTTCTTCGGATACATCCCCCGACCACACGCCTAAGCCAGCGATTTGTTTTAAGCTCTTCGCGTGGGGAGCATTGTCCTGCCGCTTTAACAATGCCTCGCAAATCGTCGTATCTTCCTCAAATGCACGTAAAAATTCCACCGCCTTGTTGAGAGCAATTTTCGTCAAATAGTACGCACCTGTCTTGCGTTCTCTCTCTCTTTGCCCCTCTTCATCGTCGCCGCAAGAAGGCCAATCGATAAAATCGTTGCCGAATGACGTTTCACCGTTTTCCAAAACGTACGGCGCGATTTGTTCTATCAAGCCTTTTACATAAGGCAAAAACTTTGCGTAAAGCTCCTTGTTGCCGTTTGCGGCATAATCATCGCAAAGAATCATCAGCCACCAAACGGAATAGGTATGATACCCGTTCATCCAGTTCGGCAACGGAGTTTCATCCATAGAAAATTGTAAGCAGTTGCGCACCTCGGGTACGTCCCCGAACAGACATTGAGCCGCGCGCATTTCGGGATATAAATCGCCAATCCACACCAAACGGTCGCGCTTCACTCCGTCCCAAATATACCCGTTTTGCAGACACAGCCGCAACGTATACGCCGCCGTATCAAAAATGCAATTTATCTGTTCGTCGTTGCAAACAAACGAGCCCGTCTGTTCCCGTTCGTCCGTATCCACCGCCGCAACGACCGCCTTAAACGATATCTCCGTATCGTCGCCAAGCGTGTCCATACGCAAAAAACGGAAACCTGTTTGCCCAAAGGTCATATCCGAATAATTTTGCAATTCCACGCAAAAATCACGCAAGGAATGGTCGTTGGTTGCGTTCTTTTCGCCGATTTCCGCGCACGTTTCCCCTACCGACTCTCCAAAGCGCAAGCGGACTTTTTGACAGCCTTTCACTAAAAAGGTAAGGATACGTACCCCACCCGACAATTCCTTGCCGAAATCAAAAATTACGTATCCTTTTCCACGCGCGATAGTCAAATCACGCTCGTTTAATCCGATTTGAAAGGGCTTTTCCTTATGGAAATTCTCCACGCAGTCAAATCCCTGCATCGCAATTATTTTTTTAGAGTATACATACTGCATACGTATATAAACTTCCTATTTTTATTTCATGCGGAAATAGGCAATCGAGTTATGATAACAAATATCCTGCACTACTTTGCCCACAAGCTGCTCGTTTTGAGTCATTTCACCCTTTTCCATCATGCCGCCAAAGAAGTTACATAAAATGCGGCGGAAATAATGATGTCTGGGATAGGACAACAGCGAACGGCTGTCCGTCAGCATACCCACAAACGCCGCAATATGCCCCGTGGACGTCAAATCCAACAGGTGTTTTTCCATGCCCGCTTTGTTATCTAAGAACCACCATGCGGGACCGTATTGCATTTTACCGCGCGCCTCGTCGCTCTGAAACGAACCAATTAGCGTCATAATCTCCGCATTCATTTTCGGGTTGAGATTGAACACAATCGTTTTGGGCAACAGATTTTCGTCATTGAGTTTATCGAACAGGCGGGACATCGTCTTGATGCTATTTTCGTCGGACATAGAATCGTACCCCGTGTCCAAACCAAGTTTTTTCAGCATCTGCGTATTGTTATTACGCATTGCGCCCACGTGCAATTCCGTCGAAATATTATAACGTGCATACATTCTCATAAGAGCATACGTAAGGTAGCCTTTGAAAATTTCCGCCTCTTTCACCGTGGGTGCGCCCCCTGCCTTTACCTTGCAAAGCACGGCGTTTGCCTCGTCTGCCGTAGGTACGGGATATACACTTTCCACCGAAATATCACTTGCCGTCGTGCCAACCGCAATAAACGCCTGCAAACGGTTTTCCAAAGCGTTCATCAAATCGTCCAAGTTATGGATAGGCTGCGTAAGCGCCTCTAATTTTGCAAGCTGATCGCAATACCCAACCGCGTCAATGTTCATAATTTTGTCGCCGCGGAATGCAGGGATTACCTTAAATTTATAATCTTTTTCCGCAATTTTGGTGAACGTCGTCAAATCGTCAAACACTTCGTTCGTCGTGAAAATATGCGACACGTTGGATTGTTCAATCAGCTTTTGCGGCGTAATTTTGTTCAGTTTAATAAATTCGTTGCACCAGTCCCAAATCTGTTCGGCGTTTTCCGCATTGATTTCCAATTCGCAGTTGAAAAACTCTTTCAATTCCACCTGCGACCAGTGGTACAAGGGGTTACCGAACGCCGTACCAAGTGCGCTGCAATAGGCAACGAATTTTTCCTTGTTGGACTTGTT
>JBGVQH010000132.1:0-10367 GCA_045127475.1 Candidatus Scatosoma sp. | reverse complement strand
CGGAATTTTACCCCACCGAAAAGGATTTTGATAGTTTTTTAAAGCCTTTATTCGAAAATCCGCCTGCGGATAGTATTTTGCTGATTGTCAATAGCGGAAAGGGCAAGACGGGTACGGCGGTGCTTGCGAAAAAGGCAAACGTAACCTATGTCGATTGCGCTCGCTCTGACGAGGAAACTATTAAAAAATGGATATACGTAACCTGCAAACGGGCGGGGGTGTATGCGGACGGTATCACTTGCGGAAAGCTGGCGTCCTATTGCGTGTTCGATATGTCCCGTATTGCGATGGAAACGGAAAAATTGCTGGGGTATTGCACGGCAACGGGTAAGGAACGGCTGACGGACGAGATTGTAGATAGCTTGGTTTATCCTGATTCTGAATATAAAATTTATGAGCTTGCCAACGCTTTGGCACGGAAAAATTATTCGGAATATATGAAAGTCGTCAAGGATTTGTCCACGCGCGGATTTAACGAGACGTCGTTGCTCTCGTCGCTTGCCTCTTATTTTAAGGGGTTGTACGAGGTGTCCCTTTGCAAGGGTGGCGACAAGGAAGTGGCGGTAGCGCTCGGTATCAAGGAATATGCAGCGAAAAAGAACCGCGAACAGGCAGCGAAATTTGCAAAAGGCGAATTGTTGGAGTTCTATAACGGCGTATATCAGGCAATCAGCGATATAAAATGCGGCGTGCTGACTCCGTCGGCGGCGTTGAAAACGGTAACGGCGAAACTCTTTTTTAAAAAAACTGAAAAATTCGCGTAAAACGCTTTATTTTCAGGGATAGATTTTATATAATATTTATAGTACAAAATCCTTTTTACGGTCGGTGAAGCCGCTTGGCAGCAGGGGCAAAACGGCAAAAGGGCGGAGGTATTTATGGGAACACAACTTCTGACAACCAGTTGGAATGGGTTAAAAACGAACGCACAGGCGTTTTTTAACGATTTCGGTGCGTTGCAGGTGGTGGAGATTATTTTGTTGTTCACCGTCGTTTTCTTCGTGTCGAAGACTTTGCGGGACAACGAAGCGACCAACCTGATGTTGGTATATTGGGGGATACTCGTAGGGGGCGGTTGCATTTCCGTTTTTGATAAAGGAATTATGCCTGCACCGATTTTCTTCCTGTTCGTGTTGCTTGTATCCGCGACGATGTTGCTCTTGTTCAGCGGAGAAGTGAAAAAATATTTCTGGGATGTACGAACGACTGCGGAAAAGCCCGTGGAAAAAACGACGGGTGGTGCGGAAGTTGTTTCGCAGGCGGAAACGGAGCGTTGTATGGCGCATATCGTAAAGGCTTTGCAGAATATGTCCAAAAATAACGTGGGCGCGCTGATTGTCCTTTCTAAAGGTGCGTTGCCCAAGCAGGTATTGCAGAGCGGCGTTTCTATTGACGCGGAAATTTCTACGCAGATGATAGAAGGGGTGTTCTTCCCGAAAGCGCCCTTACACGACGGCGCGATGGTCATTCACGGTCATAAAATTCAGGCGGCAGGGTGTTTCTTGCCTCTGACGCAAAAGACTAGCTATCCTAAGGAATACGGCACGCGACACCGTGCGGCAATCGGGATTACCGAAGTTGCCAACGTGATTTCGTTGGTGGTTTCCGAGGAAACGGGGATTATTTCCATTGTCAAGCAGGGCGCGGTAACGAGATACGCTGATTATGATATGCTGGTGGACGCGTTGAAGGATTATTACTGGCATGAAATGCCCTTGACGGAACGCAAAGGCGGGCGGAGGTAACGGGAAATGAAATTTGGAAGATTTTTGAAAAACGTATTCGTTTCTAAATTTTGGATTAAAGCCATTTGCGTAGGACTTGCCTTTTTCGTGGTGTTGGCTTTGCACGTATAAGGACGTAGAACATGGTTCAAATCGCCTACGTTGGCGGGGGAAAGAGAGAGAAAAAAGTTTAATGGGCGGCAGGTATGCCGTCTATAAGGAGTTTTTATGGGATTGAAAGTATGTAAATTCGGCGGGACTTCGATGGCGAGCGGAAACGTGATTTTGTCCGCGGCAAAAATCGTCGAAAGCGACAACGAGCGCCGTTACGTAGTGGTGTCCGCACCCGGGAAACGGTTTAGCGGCGATATTAAGGTTACCGACCTTTTGTACAAGTGTTCGGATGAAGTAGAGGCAGGAGATATTGCGGCGTTTAAAGAAACGTTTGGCAAAATCCGCGTACGTTTTACAAATATTGAAAAGGAAATCGGCAAGACCTTGCATATTGAGGACGGCTTGAACGAAGCGGAAACGGAAATTTTAAACGGTGCGGGGCGCGATTATTGTGCGTCGCGCGGTGAGTTTTTAGCTGCAAAAATTATGGCGGCGGTGTTGGACGTGCCTTTTGTGGACGCTACTGAATTCGTCCGCTTTGACGAAAACGGGATTTTGGATCAGGAACAGACCTTTGCTCTCGGTGCAGAGGTGTTAAAACGCTATCCGCGTGCGGTGATTCCTGGATTTTACGGTTTGGGGGCAAACGGCAAGGTAAAGACGTTCTCTCGCGGTGGCGGCGATATTTCGGGCTCGATTGTAGCGCGCTCGGTGATGGCGCGTTTGTATGAAAACTGGACGGACGTCAGCGGTTTCTTCGTATGTGATCCCCGCATTATCAATTCGCCGAAATGTATTCCCGAACTTACCTATCAAGAACTGCGTGAACTTTCGTATATGGGGGCGAACGTATTGCACAGTGAATCGATTTTCCCCGTGCGCAGCGCAGGGATTCCTATTCGTATTTGCAACACTTTCCGCCCTGAGGATGCGGGTACGTATATTGTGAAAAACTCGACGAGAAATATTTGTGATTACGTTGTTACGGGTATCGCTGGAAAAAAAGATTTCACGTCCATTACCTTAGAAAAATCGTTGATGAACGCGGAGGTCGGTTTTGTTGGAAAAGTCCTTTCTGTAATCGGCAAGCGGGGCATTTCCTTTGAACACTTACCCTCGGGTATTGATACTATGTCCCTCGTTATCGATAACGAATACTTAAAGGGCGGCGTTTTGCAAGAGCTCATGGACGAGTTCACGGCGGCGGTGCATCCTGATAAAATTTACGCGCATGAAAATATTGCCTTGATTGCTACGGTAGGGCATGGTATGGCGAAAAACGTCGGTACGTCGGCACGGCTTTTTAAAGCGCTCAGCGATGCGGGTATCAACGTGAATATGATTGACCAAGGCTCAAGCGAGCTGAATATTATTGTCGGTGTGGAAAATAAGGATTATGAAGATTGCTTGCAAGCAATCTACAATGAATTTTTTAACGAATAAGGAAGAGGGAAAATGAAGACGATTTCGGTGAGTTTGAAAGATGTATATCCTTTTTTGCAAGGCGGAAAATTGGATGGTATGATTACCGATTATCCTTATGACGGGGAAGTCGCTCAAGATTGGGCAAGACCTGCCGTTTTGGTGATTCCTGGCGGTGGTTATGCGATGGCAAGCCGTCGCGAGGGCGAACCGATTGCTAGCGCATTTATTGGGCAAGGGTTTCAGGTGTTCGTGCTTTGGTATTTGACCGTAACGGAGGGGGTACGTTATCCCGAAGAGCTGTTAGAGGCATCTTCTGCGATTGATTATATCAAAAAGCATGCAAAAGAATTGAACGTCAATCCTGACGAAGTGTTCGTCGTCGGCTTTTCCGCAGGTGGGCATTTGACGGGGAACGTTGCCATTGAATACGAAAGGGTTTCTAAAAAGGCGGGAGTTGCTTTGGACGCAAAACCTGCAGGGGTTGGGCTTTGTTATCCCGTTATTTCTAATACGCACGGGCATTTTGGCTCGTATGAAAATCTCTTAAGGGGGTATTCGGAAGAGGAAAAAACCGAGCTTTTGAAAACGCTGAACCTCAATGAGGCGGTTTGCGAGAGCACGCCCCCTGCGTTTATTTGGGCAACGGCGGACGATCAGGTCGTTCCCGGGGACAACGCAATCCGTTTTGCGCAGGCAATGTCCGACCATGGACGGGATTTTGAATTGCATATTTATCCCCACGGCAGACACGGGCTGGCAACGGGGCAATTAGATATTAACCCTGAGGGCGCGGAACTGAAAAAGGTAAGACGTTGGGTAGAAGATTGCGCAGACTTCTTCCGTATGTATTGCGTAGAAAAATTTTAAAACGAGCAAAAACAGAAAGAGAGAAAGCGGGTACGGCGTGCTTTCTCTCTTTTTTAATGTCCTTTTCGGGCGCGTATATATTCTTTGCCGCGATACAGTTTACAGGCGTGTACCTTGCTCATTTGCGATACGTTGACAACCTGATACCCTGCGCTTTTTAAATCGGGCAATAGGCGTTTTAGAGCTTGCACGGTATGTCCGTGCCCGTCGTGCATTAATACGATTGCACCTGAAAATTTATTTTGCATAACGCTTTGGTAAATATGCTCTTCGTCTATGCCCGTCCAGTCTACCGTGTCGATCGTCCAGCTAATGATTGGGGTTGATGCGGCGTTTTTTTGTTCGACTGTTATTTTGCCATAAGGAGGACGAAAGAGATGACATGTTTTTCCATCAATGGTAGAAAGATAATTGTCCACACGGTCAATTTCCGCCGCCGTTTCCGAGAGAGAAAGCGTGGTTAAGTCGGCGTGGGAATAGGTGTGGTTGCCAAGTTCAAAACCTAACGCGAGCGCGGCGGTAAGCAGAGTGGGGGTTTGCGAATCACAAAGACAGCCGTTTATAAATAAGGTTGCCGAGGCTTGGCAGTCGGGATTGTTTTCGTTAAAATTTGCATATACCGCCATAATATTTTCGAGATGTCGTGCAGGAGCGTCGTCAAAGGTAAATGCAATCAGCTTGCGATTGGGGTCAATTTTGGAAATATCCACGTCCGAAACGTCCCAAACGTTAGGGACGGTAGGTGTATCGGCTGGCTTGGGAGAGAGGTCGGGTAAGACGGTGGGTTCGCTGTCGGGAAAAATGGGCAAAGGAGTGGGGACGTGTTGCGACGAAAGGGAGTTTTCGTTTAGAAAGTCATTAGGTTGTATTGTCTTTTGGCAGGCGCAAAGCTCTGTAATTAGAAAAAAAAGAGCAAAGGTAAGACTGTGAAGAAATTGTTTTCGCATAGTAGCAGTATCGGCAAAGGGAAGTTTTTTATGTCGGCTGCGGAACAGAAAGATAGGAAACACATGGAAAAGAGGAAAAAGCCTTGACAAAACGGATTATGTATGGTATACTTATTAAAATATATGAGAATGATGAGGGTATGCTTTTGCTAGGGGAAGTGGCAAAAAAGTGGTAAGTGAGCATACGGATAGATAGACCTTTTCTATGGAAAGGGTAAAATCAAAAAAAGGAAACGGATATGATGGTGGAAAAACAAATTCGATCGGTGTGCGATACGTTTTGTATAAAAGGGGAATATCGCCGATACGAAATCGTAAACAGCGGGCATATCAATACGACGTATCGTGTGTATTTTTTCCGTGGTGGTGAAATTAAGGACTATATTTTGCAAAAGGTAAATACCTACGTATTTACTGATCCAATCGCCGTAATGGAAAATATCTCGTCGGTAACGGAATTTATCCGCGCAAAGATTAAACAAAAGCAAGCAACGGCAAAGCGTAACGTATTGCATTATTGCAAGACGGCGGATGGGGATTGCTATACCCGCACGGAGGATGGTGGCTTTTGGCGTTGCTGTCGCTATATCGACGAGTCTGTTTGTTTTGAACATACCAACGATTTAAAAGTGATTGAAGAATCGGGGATTGCCTTTGGAGAATTTCAGCTCCACCTTGCGAATTATCCTGTGGAAAAGTTGCATATTGTAATTCCGCATTTTCATAATACGATTTGGCGGTACGGTAATTTCCGCAAGGCGATTGAAGAAAACGCGGCGGGCAGACTGGCGGAAATCAAAGAGGACGTGGAGGGGTATCTTGCATTGGAAGAAGTTGCCACCATTCCTTACAAGCAGCAAAAAGCAGGGATTTTGCCCTTGCGCGTAACGCATAACGACACGAAAACTAGCAATATCTTGTTTGATGCAAAGACACGGGGGCATTTATCCGTAATTGACTTAGATACGGTAATGCCTGGGTTGGTGGCGTTTGACTTTGGCGATGCAATCCGTGTGGCGGCGTCTACCTGCGCCGAGGACGAGCGGGATCTTGGCAAAGTTGCCATCGACCTTGATAAATATGAGGCGTTTACACGCGGCTTTGTGAGGGCTGTTAAGGGTGCGATTACTGAAGCGGAAAAGGATTCCTTGGCGCTGGGTGCAATCGCGATGACGGTGGAGTGTGGCGTTCGGTTTTTAAGCGATTATCTGGATGGGGATAAATATTTCAAGGTGCATTATCCAGATCAGAATTTGGTGCGCGCGCGTTGTCATTTGGTTTTGGCCCGTGATATGATTGCGCATTTGGACGAAATGAAAGCCATCGTCAATAAATATTACGGCGAATAAAATTGCAATAAGAAACATAAAAAATCGGCGGGCAAAACACCCGTCGATTTTAATTTTTGTTGCTTTTAAAAAGTGCCATCATTAAAAATCCGAAATTTCCACCCAGGAAAAAACCAGCCGCCAAGCCTGCCCAAAACATAGTCCGCCCCCCTCCTTTGCGAAAGTATAGCCAAAAAAACTTGCGTTTATACAGTATATTATTGCGCACAAAAAATTGTAACCTTTTTATTGGCGTGGGGATATACTAAAGAGAGAACGATTTTAAGGGGGGAGGGTATGCAAATTTGTTTTGTGGGGCAAGGGGAGTTGTCTAATGGCTTGCAAATGGCGGGTGAGGGTGCGGAGGAGTATTTACAAGGCGGGCTGCTCATAGCGGCTTTTAACGGACAGGAGGTTTGCTATGAGCGGGAATTGAAAGGGGAAACGCAGGTTTTTGAAACAGTAGCAAAGCTATCCAAAAGAAGCAAAGGCCTTGTGATTTACGGCGTGATTACAAATACGCACGGACATCGGCGCAAGTCGGCTATCGTTGCGGAAAACGGGCGTATTTTAGGCGTTTCAGAGCTGTTGCACGCAATGGACGGCGAAATGCACAGTGGAGCGTATTTACGCGTTTACGATACGAAAATAGGGCGCGTAGGGGTTGTGGTTGCAGAGGATATTTACGATTTTGAAACGGTAAAAATTCTTTCCGTTTGCGGGTGCGATTTTATCGTCTGTCCGTTTGAACGGGTGCAGGATAGCATTTGTTCCGTGTTGCTCCGCGCTTATGCGTTTACAAGCGGTGTGCCCATCCTTTTTTGTGGCAGGGGGTATGCCATGATTGCAGACGTGGACGCCACGCTCGCGTTTGCTTCGCCGATTAGTCCCGTATGCGTTGATTTTTCCGTAAAGAAAGAGTTTCATTTATTGGAAACAAGACGAAAAATCTATTTAAAACAAAAATAAAACGCGCCCGAAAGGGCGCGTTTGCGTGTTTATTGTACAGGTTAAAAGCCTGCGTTTTTAATTTCGCGGTCGACCGAACGTTTGATGTCCCGTTGTGCGATACTTTCCTTTTTGTCAAAGGTGTGTTTACCGCGACAAAGCGCAATTTCCATTTTGACAAGGGAATCCTTAAAATACAGCTTTAAGGGGACGAGGGTATATCCCTGACGGTTGATTTTTCCCGCAATCTTGGCAATCTCGCTCTTGTGCAGAAGTAACTTTCTGTCGCGGCGGGTATTTTTGGAGCTGAACGCGTCCGATTTTTCGTAAAGGGCAACGTGCATATTCTTTACGCTGACCGTGTTACCGCGGACGAAACAAAAACTGTCGTTCATGTTCACGTTGCCCGCGCGGAGGGATTTGATTTCGTTACCCTCCAACACGATGCCCGCCTCGTATTTTTCCTCGATAAAATATTCAAAAGATGCGCTTTTATTCGTTGCGATAATCTTCATATTAACTCTCCGTTTCTTCGTTCGTTGCGTACACGGGTGGGGTGCTTTCGATTTTTCCAAGCAAGCGGAATTCCGTTCTGCGGCGGGCAAAATCCACGTCGATTGCCTTAACGCGCACGCTTTCGCCGATAGTGTAGTTCTCCGTTCTGCCGATTAGACAAAACCGATCGGGATCGAATTTATATTCTCCGAATAGGCTTTCAATGGGAATAAGCCCCTCAATTCCGTTGGACAGCTCTGCAAATAAGCCAAAGGAAGTTACGCCTGAAATGACCGCGTCAAACTCTTCGCCTAACCGTTCGCTCATGTACATAGTCATATAAAAATCGTCCACGTCCCGCTCTGCGTCGGTAGCCCTGCGTTCGCGCTCGGACGATTGCTTTGCTGCCTGTGCCACGAAATCGGCGTACCGTTCGCACGCCTCGCCGTAGCCCCCGTTTATCACTTGCTTGATAATGCGGTGAATACAAAGGTCGGGATAACGGCGAATGGGAGAGGTGAAATGGCAATAACAACTGCTTGCCAAGCCAAAATGCCCCAAATTTTCCGCGTCGTATCTTGCCTTTTGCATGGAACGGAGCATTACCCGATTCAGCACCGTATAGCTGGGTAAGCTTTCTGCGGCTTTCAACACTTTTTGATAATCGTAGGGTTTTACGTCGTCTGCGTTAAAACGGGCGTTCAAGCCCAACGTTTGTGCAAAATTACGGAAAGCAACCGCCTTTTCCTCGCTCGGTTTTTCGTGAATACGGTAGATAAAGGGAGCTTCGATACCGTGCATATACTCGGCAACCGTTTCATTTGCAAGTACCATAAACGCCTCGATGATTTGATAGGAAAACACCCGTTCGTATTCGGGGATTACAATTTCGTTCCGTTCGTCCAAGATGATTTTCGCCTCTTTCACGTCCAAGGCAACGTTGCCTTTTTTATCGCGCATGGTTTGCAAAATCTCGGTCAATTCCTTAAAGAGGTGTACCATGTTTACGGCGAGCGGGTATTTTTTCGCCCTTTCCCTGTCGCCGTCTAAAATTTTCGTTACGTCCGTGTACGTCATGCGGTAGGTGGAACGGATTACCCCTTCCACAATCTCACTGCTTTGTACAACACCTTTTTTGTCGATGCGCATAAGACAGGACAAAGTTAAACGGTCTTCTCCCTCGTTCAAAGAACAAATGCCGTTGGATAAAGGACGGGGGAGCATAGGCAGTACGCGGTCGGGAAAATAAACGCTGGTTCCCCGTTCAAAAGCTTCGTTGTCCAGGGGGGAACGATAGGGGACGTAATGGGTTACGTCGGCGATATGCACCCCCAAAAGGTAGTCCTCGCCGACCTTTTCCAAGGATACGGCATCATCGATATCCCGCGTATCCTCGCCGTCGATCGTTACGATAATTTGCCCTCTAAAATCCCGCCGATTTTCTAAATCTTCTGCCTTGATGCCGCGGTCGGATTGCCGTTTTGCCTCTTTTTCTACACGGGGCGGAAATTCTTCGTTAAGATTATACGAGCGGATAATAGACAATTCTTCCGCAAAGAAATCGTCCTCTTCGCCAAGCACCTCTATAATTTCTCCGCCCGGGGCTTTTCCGTAGGGGTAGGAGGTGATTTTTGCTACGGCTTTCACGCCGTTTTTGATTTGATGACAGTCGGAAAGAGGGATATAAATTTCCATGAAAAATTTCTTTTCGTCGGGGATAAGATACCCCGCCCGTCTATCCCTGCGGAACGTGCCGACGATTTTTTGATAGCCGCGTGAAAGTATTTTGACGACGTTACCCTCGTCCTCGGTTTGAAATACCCGTTCTATGAGTACGGTATCGCCGTGCAACGCGCCGTGCAAGCCTTTGTGTGGAATGAAAAAATCCTGTTCAAAGCGTTGCTTGTCCTCGGGCGTTAAAAATGCAAAGCCGCGTTCGTTGCCCGAAAGCACGCCTTTAATTAAGCCTAATTGTTCAATCGTTCCGTATCGTCCACCGCGGTTTTGATAAATTTTCCCCGACGCGCACAGTTTTTCCAAAACGTCGATAAGCCGCCCTTTTTCGCGGTAGGGCAGCTGTAAAATTTTGCAGATTTCCGTCTCTGTTTTTCCTGCAAGCGTACCGTCTTGAAACAGAGAATATAAGCGTTCTTGTGCGTTCATAAGTTACCTCCCAAGGTATGTAGCAAGGAGAGGGGAAATAAAAACGGCGGCTTATACACACAGCCGCCGAAGTAAACATTTTTCGATTAAGCAATGTCGAAGATTGCTTTCGAAACGTAGAGCAAAATGGAAAGAACCGCAAGGACAGCAAGGCATATCCACGTCCATTTCTTCATTTTTGCCTCCGTTGATTTGCCCTTATTCTTACCGAAGAAGGTTTCGCTAGAACCGCCGAGCGCGTCGATACCCGACGAGTTTGCAGGCTGCATCAGCACGAGAATAATCAAAGCAAGTGCGGCAATCGCCATAAGCGTAATCAAAATTCCGGCACAGACGTAGTAGGTGTTCAGCGTTTT
>JBGVQH010000131.1:0-10509 GCA_045127475.1 Candidatus Scatosoma sp. | reverse complement strand
GGTTCAACAAATAAATAAAAATCCTAGTTTTGGGAAACGGTGGGGTTTTTGTGAAGGAGGTAAAAGTATGGATAAAGTTAAAAAGTATTTGCCTATCGCGGCGATGATTTCGGCTATTCTTGCTGTCATTCTCTTCCTTGTGTGCGACGTTGTTGTTCCCACGGAAGCAGGCGAAGCTATCGGTAATGGTTGGGAAACTACGTTCGGCAAAAAAGAAGAAGTTATGGGCATAAAAGTAACGATGTTGAAGTTCAACTTTATGGGCTTGCTTACCATTATTCTTGCAATCGTAGCTATGGTAGCATTGGCAATTTCTGTTAAGAAAGCTAACAAAATTGCGGCTATCGTTTCGATTGCTTGCTTTGTAGTAGCAGCTATTTTCTTCTTCTGCACGAAGAGCTTTGTTCTTTCCGCTAACGATTGGAAAGATGCGGCTGATTATGCAAAGCTTGGTGTTGGTGCGATTCTCGCAGCAATCCTTTCCCTTGTAAGCGCAGCAGCTGTTGCTGGTGCTACGTTTCTTAAAGACTAAGAAATAAGTAAAACAAAAAATCTCTTATCCGTTTAAGGATAAGGGATTTTTTATTTTTGGCAAGCCACACCGCTCCTAAGTCCTGCGGTCGATTACGCTTTCAAACGAACGCGGATATTTTTAAACACACGTTCAATAAGATTGTAAGACTTGCCCGCGGTGGCTCACCGCTTAAAGATCGTCAGCGTCTTGTACAGGCACTTCGTTTTTATTTTTCGGTTTACCCGTATAGCTCCCGTTTACGTCCGTATCGGACGGTTCAACGTACACGTCCAAAGCCCGTTTGGTGGGGGACGGTACGCGATTAACCTGTTTTTGTTCTTGCATTTTGCCGCCCGTCAATCGTTGTTACCGCCGTTCTGAAAGCTATGGTTTTCGCCCTCAGCCTTGTTTTTGCCGCAGTTTTTATTGCCGCAATTTTTTGCCTTGTTGTTTGCTTTGTTCTGATTGTTTTGGTTTTTCATATTTAAATCACTCCTTTTTAAAAGTAACGCCCTTAAAATCGGTAAACTGCAAACGGTTATTGCCGCACCCCTTCAAAGGGCAAATGCAAATCGACGTAACCCTGTTCTGCCTTGCACAAAGGGCATACTTTCCATGCCTCTTCGCCTACGTGCATAAAGCCGCATTCACTGCAAATCCACAGCGTGGGTGTTTCGCTCTTGTACAGCGTACCGTTTTTGACGGCGTCGTGCAGATAACGGAACACCTTTTGATGATGCGCCTCTACGCCCGCGACCATAGTATACAGCGCCGCAATGTCCTCAAATCCCTCTTTTTTCGCCGTTTTCGCAAAGGACGGATAAATCTCTTCCGTTTCGCTCTGCTCGTCCATAGCGGCAAAACGCAAGCCCTCAACCAGTGTGCCTGCGTGGAAAGGGTACCCTGCGTCAAACTCGACGTTATCACAGCTCCCTGCCTTTTGTATCATCTGTTTAAAAAACTGCGTGGCGTGCAACGTTTCGTTTTTCGCGATGGTGCGGATTGCGTCCGACAGCGTTTTCAATTTTTCCTGCATAGCAAGCTTTGCAATCATCTGGTAACGCATACCCGCCTGACATTCTCCGGCAAAGCTGCGTGCAAGGTTCTTATAAGTTTCCGTTTTAGCAAATTCCATCTGTTTTTACTCCTTAAAAAGGGCGTTGCCTTTTGAAAGCAGTATGTTCCCTTTTTCGGCGGTTTATCCGTACAAAAATTGACAAAGTGTGGAAATTGCGGAGGAAACGTCGGTGAAAACGCTTGCAAATCTCCGCGTGGAAGAGTACAATATTATAAATAGGCTCTGTCACAAACTCTGGTTGATTGTTGACGGAAAAACCCTACGAAATACTATGTTTTTTGCTCGGTTACAGATATTTGCATTCTGTGCCCTTGCAAAAACCTTGTCTTTCTTGCGTTTTTCTCGTCAAAACGCAAAACTTGCTAATCAACCATTTCTTGTGACATCGCCATAGAAAAACAGGTAGGTGGTATATGTTTCATATCGTTTTGGTCGAGCCGGAAATTCCGCAAAATGCGGGGAATATCGCGCGTACGTGCGCCGCAACGGGCACGCATTTACACATGATACGCCCCTTGGGCTTTGAGGTTACCGATAAATATTTAAAGCGTGCGGGGTTGGATTATTGGCATTTGGTTGAGATATCCTATTACGACAGCTTTGACGAGCTGCGCGCAAAATACAAGAACAACCGCTTTTTCTTTTTTACGACCAAGGGCAGACACCGCCACAGCGACGTTTCCTTTCAGGACGGGGATTTTTTGGTGTTCGGCAAGGAAACCAAAGGCTTGCCCGAAGAGCTTTTAATGCAAAACGAGGAAACCTGCTTGCGTATTCCTATGTTTGCACAGGCACGGTCGCTGAACCTTGGGAACTCGGTGGCAATCGCCTTGTACGAGGCGTTGCGCCAAGCGGATTTTGACGGTTTGCTGGAAGAGGGGGAGCTGCATAACCACAAGTGGAGCGACTTGGGGAAATAATAGATAACCTGCGCGCAGTTCGCGCGTATAAAATCATAAAATTGTGTCAATAACTTTCGTGTATCTTCACGGAGGTTATTTTTTTATGAAAAAGTTTTGTATAATTTTTTTGTCGTTATTCATACTAGGGTTAAGCGTATTTGGGCTTGCAGACGGCGGCTTTTTGGTTGGCAATTTTCAAAATGGTGGGGGACGTGTCGCAACGAACGCAAATTCTGCCCTTAGCGAACGGGAATTTTTGCGGATTCATATCCGTGCGGATTCTAACGAAAGCGGGGCGCAAGCGGTCAAATACCGCGTGCGGGATAAGGTAGTGGAATACCTTGCGCCTATCGTTGCAGATTGTGCAAGTAAGGAGGCGGCGGTAGAAAAGCTACGGCGGCATTTGCCGAAGATAGCGGCGGTGGCAAGCGGGGTTTTAGCGGAGCAGGGCTTTGATTACGGCGCAACGGCGGCGATCGAGCAGGAACACTTTCCCACGCGGATATACGCCGATTACGTTTTACCCTCGGGGGAATACACCGCGTTGATTTTGCGCCTTGGCAGAGGCGAGGGGGATAATTGGTGGTGTGTGGCGTATCCGCCCCTTTGCTTTGTGAACGCCAACGTGGACGTGCAATATAAAAGCAAGCTGTTAGAAATTATTCGCCGTTGCAAAGGCTGAAAAATTGCCTCGTTACGGTCGGTGTACGGGCAACCACCAACGCGAATACCCATACACACACGGACGGAAAGATAGTAGGATTTGCCCGCGGTGGCTCACCGCTACATATAGGAGGAAGGGAAATGAAAAAGTCAGTAAAAAAAGGGCTCTTTGTTTCGACGGCGGCGGCGATTTTGGCAATTAGCTCAGCGTTTGCCGTAACGGAGATAAAGAGCTTTGCAAATAGAAACGGGCATACCGTGTATGCAACGAACGAGTTTTTGGAAACGGAAACTACGGCAGCTGCGGCGGTTTTACGTCAGGGCGCAAAGGGGGGCGAAGTCAAGGAAGTGCAACGCCGCTTAAAACAATGGGGATATTATAACGGCAGCGTAGACGGCATATTTGGCGCAGGCACGCGCGCCGCGGTCATCAAATTCCAAAAAAAGAACGGTTTGACGGCGGACGGCGTGGTTGGGGCATCGACCTATAAAGCGTTGGGTATGAATAACTCCTATCAAGTTTTGGCGGGTAAAAATCAGAATACGGCACAGGGCACGGGCGGTTTTTCTAGCTCGGAAGTGTATTTGCTTGCCAAGACAATTTACGCCGAGGGGCGGGGCGAGCCGTATACGGGGCAGGTCGCAATCGGCGCGGTGGTTTTGAACCGCGTTCGCAATAACGATTTCCCCAACACGATTTCGGGTGTAGTCTATCAAAAACACGCGTTTACCGCGGTGTCGGATGGGCAGATTAACCTCACCCCCAACGAAACGGCGATGAAAGCGGCACGGGACGCCATCAATGGTTGGGACCCGACGGGGGGAGCGCTCTATTATTATAATCCTGCCGTAGCAACCAGCTCATGGATTTTTGATAGACAGACTATTACCGTTATCGGCAAGCACGTCTTCGCTATCTAAGAAACGGTATATATACGTCGCATAACAATGAGTTGCACCTACGGTGCATGAATTGTTCGAATAAACATGAATTGCGCCGTTGGTTCATGAATTGCAAAACTATGTTTTGCATTGTGCTGAGATTTATACGAGATTGTCGCGCCTGCGGCTCGCAATGACCGTTATAAAATAATTCCGCAATGCCGACGAAGGCGGCGATTCATGAAAATCAAAGGTTTTTAAATCATGGCGTAAGCCAATTCATGAAAGGTAAAGCCTTTCAAATCATTGTAAGATTATCTTGCAATTCATGTGTGTGGCACAATGCATTATTAAGGAGAATTTATGAAAAAACAAGAAAAAGAAATTGCAATCAACACGTCCTCGGGGGCGGAAAAGGTAGAAACCATAGAAAAGGAAGTAAAAAAACAGCCAAGCAGTAGCAAAACTACGCCTAAGACGGCGACGAAAACGACTGCAAAAACGACGGCAAAGGTCAAAAAGGAAAACGACGCGGCAAAAGCGCGCGTAAAAACCGCAGAGGAAAAAGCAAAAGCTGCAAAGGCAAGAAAAGAGGCGCAAAAGGCGGCGGCGCAAAAACGCAAAGAAGAACGTGCGGCACGTATCGCAAAACTCAAAGCCCGTCGGGAGGAAAAACGCCGTCAGCGTGCGCATGCTATCGCCGCCATGAACCAAGAAAGGGAGAAAAAGAGAAAGGAACGGGCAAAGCGTCGCGCTGAACAAAGGGAAAAACTGCGTGCGGAACGGGAAGAACGCAAAAAGAACCGCGCATCTGGGGGTAAAAACAGTAACGGCGGCTGGATTGCGGCGGTGTCCGTATTGGGTGTAACCACGCTGGCACTCGCCTCAGCTTTGACGGTTGGCGCAGTGGAAATGAAACGCGCCACCGAGAATACCATGACGGCGTACAGGGGTACCATGTACGAGTTGACGGGGATTATGGAGCACGTAGACGACGATTTAGAGCGTGCGCGTATTTCAGCGTCCAGCCAACAGCAGAGCCGTATTTTAACCGACTTGTTGGTCCAGACGCGCATGGCGGAGCTCGATTTAGAAAAATTGCCGATGCCTGCGGAAAGCGAGAGAGGAATTACGGCGTTTATCAACCGCACCGCGCAGGAATGTGAGCGTATGCTTGCCAAGCTCCGCCGTGGCGAAGAGCTGACGGACGAAGATTTTGACCGTTTAGAAAGATTGTACAACGCCAACCATGCAATCCGCACGGAGTTGGACAAGGTGTTAGCAACAATGACGGACGAAAGCCTGCAGGAATTTATCAAAAAGGGTACGGGCGGGATTGCCGAGGCTATGCAGCGTATCGAAAAGAGTACGTTGGAAGAGAACCGTGCTGCGATGGAACGCGGTATGGAAAAGATGAAGGACGGCATGGAAAAGGTCAAAGATAAGACGAAAGAGGGCGCAGAAAAAATCAAGGATGGCGTGGAAAATGCCAAGGATAAACTGCAGGATATGACCAAAAAGACCGCAAGCATGTCCAAAGGCGGCAAAGAGATGCCGCATATCGAATCGGCACGCGCCGAACAGCTCTGCAAGGAATATTTTTCCGATTATGATATTCGAGAATATCAATGCGTGGGTGAAACGGTAACGAGGGGTTATAGTGCATACAACGTACAGGGATATGATGGCAAAGGAACGCTGCTTTTTGCTGAGATTAGCCAAACGAACGGGGCGTTAATTCGTTTTGATTATTACGAAGATTGTGATGCGGATACCTTTGATTTGCAAAACGCAGAGCGCATTGCCGAAGAATTTTTAGACAAGCTTGGCTATGACGATATGGAAGTGGTACGCTTTCGTGAGAACGGCACGATGACCGATTTCACCTTCGTCTATGAAAACGACGACGTGGCGTATTATCCCGACGAGGTGCACGTAAAGGTATGCCGCAGCCGCGGGCTAGTAACGGCGATGGACGCAAGCAAATATATACAAAACCATAGGGAGCGTGTCGCGCCGAACGTAAAAATCAGCCTTGACGAGGCGAAATCTCGTTTGCACGATAAGCTGGCGGTGGAGGCATCTCGCTTGACGGTGATTAAGACCAAGCGGGGTGAACGCGCGGCATACGAATTCCTTTGTTCATATGGCGAAGAAGATTACTTTGTGTTCGTGGACGGCGAAACGGGCGAAGAAATCTCGATTGTGAATGCAAAAGGGATTTGGTAAGCGTAAAAAACAGAAAAATCTTGTCCTTGGAAAAACTTGGGCAAGATTTTTTTTGTAAAAAAGAAAGAAAATTGTAGAAAACCCCTTGACAGAGCCCCCTATCTATGATATATTATAATCAGTATTCAATCTTAATAAGGAGGCGCGTATGCAGGAAAGACAGACCAAACAAAAGCAGATTATTTACGATGCGTTAAAGACGTTGAACCATCCTACGGCGACGGAAGTATATGGATACGTACATATGCAATACCCCAGCGTGTCGCGGGCGACGGTGTTCCGTGTTTTGGGCGGTTTTGCCGAGAACGGCAGAGCGCTAGAATTGCGGGCGGCGGGAAACGAAGTGCGGTACGATTATAACGTTGTGCCTCATTATCACGCGCGGTGTACTTGCTGTGGGCGAGTTTCGGACGTTATGGCGCAGGGTATGCCCGTGGGCGGGCTAACGGTAACGAGCGATTGCGGCTTTACCGTAGACGGATACAGTGTAGAATTTTTCGGTACGTGTAAAGACTGCCAAAAAGAAGCGTAAAGATAGCGTTTGGTTTATAAAGCAAAGGGTTTTGCGATTATAAAAACCTTTCGATAAGTAAATCACAACCCCCTAACCTTTGATAAGGTTAGGGGGTTGTGATTTACACTTTTATTTTATAATTTTTTTAAATAATTCATTTTGTTGTTGTTCGTGTTGTAGTTGTCATTATATAATAGAATATAGGGGGGATATTTTTTATACTATGCGCGCGTAGGATAAAAAAATTGCGAAAAAATTAAAAGATAAAAAAGTTTGGTGTACTTTCGGTGTATAACTTGTTGTATACTGAGAGTACAAAAACAAACCCAAGGAGATAAAAATTATGCCTAACGAACAAATCTACACAACTGAATTAGCACGTTTTAGAAGTACTTACAATATGCCGGAATACGACCTTAAAGCTTTGGAATCGGTTGACCAAAAGTTTCAGCACCTGAACAACTTTTTGTTCGAGAGTTCTACAACTGCCAACCCCGCAGCTCAATTTGTAAATTGGGCGTCAAGAACGATGGCTATGTATTTTGAAGCGAATACGAATTTGAGAGCAGATGGAAAATATATGTCTGGTTTCTATCCCCAAGAGTTTTTGAGGGATTTTGAAAAACTTGCCAGCGCGAAATATTTTTCCGAGTTAAATGATGCTGAAGAACCCCAACGTAAAAAGTACGATGGCGCAAGAAAGAGAGATATTAAGCAAATCCTTATCAATAATTTCAAAGATATGAATAAGACCTTGCCTACGCTGTGGGCGGAAAAATTGAAAAAGGGGTCTATGGACATTATCGATTTGCAATACAAGACGAATAGTGTAATGGATGTCGTGCGGAACGATAACGCGGATAAAACGGGGTTGGAAGATAAAATAATCACCGTGGTTGCAGCGTACGAAGCGATGAAACAACTTCGCGAAAGCCGTAAAGGTTTCTTTGGTTGGCTCTGGAAACTCTTTAATAGAGAACGTAACGAAATTGAAGAGATATGTGTGGAGACGTTTGAAAACCAAGTCAACCAGTTGCGTGAGGCGAATTACCCCGTTGACAAAATAGCGGCAGACCTTACGGGTAAAACGGTTTTGGGTTTAGAAGTGGAAAGCAGAGATAAAGCGAGAGAAACGCAGGCGATTGAACCCGTTGTAGGGGTACTCGTAGGTAAGGTAAAGACGATTATTGCCCAACCCGACTTCAAGAAAGATTTTGCAAACGAAGTAATCGAAGCGCTTCCAAAAAACAATGCGGTTGATGCCAATATGCAAAAAGCTATTTTTACAGGTATGTTGGAAAGCTCTTTCATCGATAAGATTCAACAGTTTAATCAAAAATTTGACGAGCAGGAAGTAAAAACGGAAGAACATATCAAAGCAGGCGCGAAAGAAGTGTTTAAAAAAGCTTACACCGCGGCGCAAGCGCTCGGTTACAGTCAACCGATAGAACGTCTTACGGTAGCGCAGTTGCTCACGGATAAGATTATGAAAAATTTCTCGCCCGTTGCTTTGGAGTCGGAAACGTATGCACAATTTGCAAACGGTTACGTATTGAAGAACGCGAACGAACTTTTAAACGACGTGGAAGCTATTCACGCGGAAAGTGAAGATATGTTCAAGGACAACGCAAGAGAAATCACCTTCCAAAAAGCGGAGAAAGCTTACGGCGATATGACCCGTAAAAAGTTGGAAATTATAGACGTGAACAACCCTGTAAACGAAGAGCTGGTTCCTCCCGTTAAAAATGAGCCCATCATAAATAATCGCATCATCAACAAAAATTAAAAAATAAAAACTTTTGGTGTACTCTTGGTGTATAACTGGGTGTACAATGGATTTACAAAAACAAACCCAAGGAGATAAAAGTTATGGCAAACTACGAACAGGTATTAGAAGACTTTAGACAGCAATGGAACTTACCACCCACCTACAACCTTAACAGAATAGCGGAAAGCGTACAAGCGCTTCGTTTTGCAGATTCGTTTTTGTCGGGTGCTTCCTCGGATAATTCCCCTGCAACGCAATATAAAAAATGGTTTTCGAGAACGCTTTCCATTTATTTTTCAGCGAATACCACGCCCAACGAAAACGGTAAATATATGTCTTCGTTTGACGCGCAAGCGTTTTATGATAGCTTCAAAAACCTTGTTCAAGCAAAATATGACGCCGATGCGGAAGAAAGAGGAGAAGTGCCTCCTCAAGTGGAAGACGTCACAAATGGGCAAAAGCAGAGTCTAGAAAACATTATTGCAACCTGCAAGAGAAACTACAAAAAAACCTTGCCTGCTTTGTGGTATGAAAATTTGAAAAATGGCACTATGGATATGCAAAACATGCAAAATATTACGTCGAGTTCCTTTGACGTTGTGGATAAGAAATGGTATGTAGATGCAAACGAGATGGCAGGCGAATTGACCAACATACTTGCGGCGCGTGAAGCGATGCAACAGCTTCGTGCAAGCCGTTCGGGTGTATGGGGTTGGCTTTGGAAAGTAATTTTTAATAGAACGCAAAACCGCCAAGAAAAAGAATATTTACAACAGCTTAACAACCAAATCAGTGCATTGACTGAAAAAGGTTACCTGTTGGATGGCATAACGAGAACACTCACGGAGAAAACCGTTTTTGGGAAAGACGTGAACGCTAAAACGGAAACGATGAGAACGCAGGATAAGAAAGCTCAGAAAACCAAAGAAGACCCCGTGGAAAATCTGGTTAAGCCGAAGGCGATTCAGCCCGTCGCGTCGCAAATCAGCGAAAAGGTAAGCGATGAATTTATGAGCGAACTTGCCTTAAAATTGCACGAGGAAATGCCCGCGAATAATTTGGCTAAAGTCGTTCGAACATGGCAGTATCAGGCGGTGTTGACGCAGGGTTTTGAGACAATCAACCAGTTGAACGAGAATTTTGATGCGGCGGTTGCAAACGGCGGAGATCCGAAGAAAGAAATGGCGAAGGTCGTACACGGCGTATTTAAGACAACGGAAAAGCTTTTCAGGGAAACGGAAAAAGCTTTCTCGGGACAGGCAATAGAGAATAGCTTGGATAAAATGGAAGGGCTTAAAATTGCAGCGCAGGTTATTATCGATAATTTTACGGCAGCCGCTATCTATCCCAACGAGCTTAGCGATGCGGTAAATGAGTATATGGAACAAAACCTTGCGATTTATGAAGAAATCGTGACGAGCGACAAAGAGTACGGTGAAGCAATAGAAGATTATAAGCAGATGTTGGAAAGGGACGCGGTTGCTGGCGATGACTATGAACCCGTATTTAACGACGATAATCCTTTCGTGGAAAGTAATGTTAATAAATCCGCACCCGTAAATCAACAACCTCAAATCAATGCGTTTAGCCTTGATAAAAAATAAAAAATATTTCAAAAATTAAAAATTTGGTGTACTCTCGGTGTATAACCGGGTGTACAATGGACTTACAAAAAACAAATGCAAGGAGAAAAAAATTATGGCAGTAAAAAGCATAGACTATTTTAATGAGTTAAAGAAGCGCCTTGAACTTGAGGGATCCTTATCCGTTGAGGAGCTCGAAAAGAGGAGCTTAAGCGTGAACCCTAATATCTTGGAAGCATCCAACAAGACGGAAGAAGCGAAGAAATACGCGCAGATGTTGGGCGCCGCCTTTGATTCATACGTGGTTAGTTGGTTGAAGCCCGAAGATTACAAAGAGAATGAAGTAAGTAGAAGAGAATATGAATTTTTTATAAAA